>JAICPS010000244.1 GCA_025929715.1 Anaerolineae bacterium
CGTTACCCCCACCCAATCACTGGCAAACTGGTTGTTGGTAATCACCAGCCGCTCGGCGCCCGCCAGGCGGCTCACAACGTCCGCGAGCTGATCGTCCATAAGCAGGGGCGCAGCCCCGCCGCCAACGTAGAACAGGTGCGAAATTTCATACTCCTGCACGAGGTGCGCCAGAATCTCTCCGACGTGTAGTGGCCCCGTGATGCTGGGGAAAAAATGAGTCATGGGCAGCGCACCCAATTCTTGAAGTTGCGGCGACGCTAGAATGACCCGTGATATGAGCGGCTGTCGCGACAACTGCTCCAGTAAGTCCGCGGCTGCAGCCCGCCGCGCCCCCTGTACCCACGACGCCGGATCCCCCGCAGCGCCGCCCTCACCCACCATGACTACGGCTGTGATCATTACCGTGAAGTGGCCGGCACTTTCCCGGAAACTGCGAGTTTCCGGGAAAGTAGGAATTTAATCCATCTCCGGCAACAGCAACCCATAGTCTCCATCATGCCGCCGGTAAACGACGTTGACGCTCTGCTCATCTGGATTGAAAAAGATGAAGAAATCGTGTCCCAGCAGCTCCATCTGCTCCACCGCCTCTTCCGGCGACATTGGCTGCAGCGGAAAACGCTTGCGCCGAACGATCTCCGGCCCGGCGCTTTCTTCCTCCAGCAGCGAGTCGTCCAGCGGCAGTGGCTCAAATTCCAACCCCTCGCCATTATTCGCCCCACGACGGTTGCGACGGCGCTTGCCGCGATATCGGTTAATCTGGCGGTAGAGTTTGTCCACGACAGCATCGACCGAGGCAAACATATCATTGCTGCGTTCTTCGGCGCGTAGAATCGTTCCGCGCTCATCTCGAATGGTAATCTGCGCAACGTGTCGCCCCCCTGCCCTACGCGTGTTCTCCTCGACAAGATCCACGCGCACTTCGGAAAGATCCGACATATAGCGATCGAGCCGGGTCGTCTTCTTCTCTACGTAATTGCGAAGGCGATCCGATACGTCCACATTGCGGCTGTGAATCAGAATTTCCATCGTCATTCTCCTTAAATCTTTCAGTCCTCAGCGCTCCCCGCGCCACCCGCGAAGCGGGGACCTCTGCGGTGGCTCTTAACCAACCGGGCGCGCAAAGCAAAACCCGCGCACACTCGCAGCGCCATGTTCCAGCAATGCTTCGGCTGCGGCGGCTAGAGTGGCGCCACTTGTGCAAACGTCGTCCACCAGTAATACATGTTGTCCCGCGACCCGCTGCCGGTCGACCGCGAAAGCGCCTTGCACATTCTGGCGCCGCTGGACGCGATCCAGACCCACTTGCGGGCGTGTGTGTCGTGTGCGCCACAGAGATTCTTCATCATAGTTTGCTGCTATCCTCTGGCATAAGTGGCGCACAAGGAGGCCTGCCTGATTATACCCTCTTTCTCGTAACCGTTCAGGGTGCAAGGGGATGGGTATGATAAAGTCGCACGGTTGGGACCATGTGGGGAATCGTTCGGACATCAATAGCGCCATCGGCTCGGCGACTGCAAACATGCCCTCAAATTTCAGAGCGTGAATGGCGTCTCTCGCTGCCCCGCCAAAAGCGCACACGGCGCGAATTTCTTGCAGTGGCAGCGCGTCAAGCCGGCACGAGGCGCAGCGCCCGGCAGTATGTGACAACGGACGCCCACAGGTAGGGCATAGTGGATCTAAAAACCAGGTCAGGGACTTCTGACATGACTCGCAGAAGACGTCGCCGACCCGGCCACATGAGACACAAACGGAAGGAAGGAAGAAATTGACGGCTTTATCTAAGAATTGGCGAGCGCGGCGCCGCCAGGGCATCGAGGTCAAATCGGGGCGGGCAGACAAAGCCTGGCGCCTTTATCCGCCCCCCAGCGCATCCAGCGCGCCGCTGCGCATGACCTGGAACCCGGCGGGTCCCAACAACACGATAAACATCGCGGGAAATATCAGGAAGACCAGCGGAAATAGCATCTTAATGGGTGCCTGTTGCGCCTTCTCTTCCGCCCGCTGGCGGCGGCGCACACGCATCTGCTCAGACTGAATGCGCAAGACCTTGCCAATACTTACGCCGAGCTGGTCGGCCTGCAGCACAGAAGCCACGAAGCTGGTTACGTCGGGAACCTCGATGCGGTCGACCATGTCGCGCAATGACTGCCGGCGTGACTTGCCTAATTGCATCTCGTAGATGACCCGTCCGAACTCCATAGAGAGTGGATCGCGCCATTTCTGGTAAACTTTATCCATCGCGCCGTCAAAAGTGAGCCCGGCGTCTACGCAGATGGTCATCAAATCGAGCGCGTCCGGAAGCTTCTTGATGATAGCCGTTTTGCGCCGGTCGATAACCGTGCGCAGCCAGAGCTGTGGTAGGAAGAAGCCGACAGCCGCAAAAATCAGTCCGTAGAGCAAGCGCTGTGTTGGTTGTGTCCCGAAGCGCAGCATCATGGCGAACATGAGTCCGCCCATGAGGATCGTCGCAAAGCCGCGAATCGCCCAGAATTCAGCAGCCGACATATTACGCGGGCTGCCGGCGATCTTCAATTGTTGGGCCGTCCGTTCCAGCGTCGATTGTGGGGCAAAGCGAGTGATAAATGCGCCCACGCCACGTAACATCGGCACGATGAGGCGATCCGTAAAAGGCAGCGAAAGCTCGATTTCTTCAATTGAAACGGCTTCTTCGCGCGCCGCGTATTGGTCAATGCGCACGCCCAGCGGATCTTCCTCCGCACGGCGCAAGAGTAAGATACTGGCAATGATCAGGAAAAATGCCAGCGTTCCCGCTATCACAATCACAAGAGCAGGCATGTCCTTACCTCCACTTTACCAGCACCTGACACTCGTACGGGCGCTTCGCGAAGTGCCCCTGCATGACACCAGACACCTGACATCACACTTCGATATCGACAATTTTGCGCACGGCCATTATACCCATCAAAATCATGAAGCCGCCGATGCCCAGCACCAGCCAGCCACAAGGCAGAACGTTTTGAATAATGAAAGGCGCTTCCCTGACGATCATCTGGCCGCCGTATCCGGGGTTAATTGTGTAGAGTACGATGGCCAGGCCGATCGGCAGGAGGCTTACGATCCATCCCGTAAGTCGGCCCTGCGCGGTCAATGTGCGGATTTCACCTTTAATACGAACGCGCTCGCGAATCGTGTAGCTGATGATATCCAGGATCTCGGCGAGGTTTCCGCCGACCTCGCGCTGGATGTTGACCGCCGTGATCACCAGATCCAGGTCCTCGCTCGGCATGCGTCGCAGCATGTTGGCGAGGCCTTGATCTAGACTCAGACCCAGGCGAACTTCCTGAACCACGCGTTCAAACTCTTTGGAAACGGGCGGCGGCAATTCGGTGGCGATCGCCTCCATCCCCTGTAAAACGCTATAACCGGAGCGCAAAGCATTGACCCACAGGTTCAGCGTGTCGCTCAGTTGGCCCTCGAAGGCGTGCAATCGGCGGTTGGCGGCAAAGCCGATATAAATGCGCGGCACCCGCAGGCCGACGAGAAACAGCACGATCACCAGTACAATGTTTAGACCAAAGACAAACTGGGCAAGCCCGGCTAGCGCGAAAGCGGCAATGACCTGCAGAACAATGTATTCGCTGACGCGTAGCTTAATGTCGGCCATCGCGATGCGCTTGCGGATCGGCTCAAAGAAGCCCCGGCCCGACAATGCTTCGTCCAGACGATCGGCCATGTCCGGTCGCGGAATTTCATAATGCTCGGGATCGATCATCTCCATGTCGCCTGCAATAACAAACTGTTGCATGCGCTCGTTCACCTCACCGCGCCCACCACTGAGCAGGGCGATGCCGGCCCCAAACATCATTAATAATGCAATCGCGCCAACCAGTAACAGCAATGGCGACATGGAAAGTTCCTCCGCTAGCGGCCGCGAACTCCGATTCCGAAGATCGACGGCGGCAACATGATGCCGGCTTCCCGTATTTTATACATGAACTTAGGCCGCAGGCCGGTCGGACGCAGACGACCAATCACCTTGCCGTCTTCGATACTCGTCTGCTCGAATCGGAAAATCTCAGACATGGTGATGACGTCCCCTTCCATGCCCTGCACTTCGCTGACCGAAACGACCTTGCGCGTGCCGTCGCGCATGCGGTCTGTGTGTACAACCAGGTCCAGCGCCGAGGCGATCTGCTCGCGGATGGCGCGATGCGGCAACTCCATCCCGGACATCATCACCATCGTTTCCAGGCGCGAGAGTGCATCACGTGGGCTGTTCGCGTGCAGCGTTGTCAGGCTTCCGTCGTGACCCGTGTTCATCGCCTGCAACATATCCAGCGCCTCGCCACTGCGCACCTCGCCGACCACAATTCGGTCAGGACGCATACGCAAGGAATTGACCACGAGATCGCGGATCGACACGGTTCCACGTCCTTCTACGTTCGCCGGACGCGACTCCAGCGTGACCACGTGTTCCTGGCGCAGCTGTAGCTCCGCCGCGTTCTCAATGGTGACAATGCGATCCCCGTCGGGGATGAAGTTCGAAAGAATGTTAAGCAGCGTCGTCTTACCAGAACCGGTGCCGCCGGACACCACGATGTTCAGCCGGCCAACAATGCACGCCCTGAGAAATTCAACCGCTTCGCGCGTAATTGAGCCAAACTCCACCAGGTTGTCAATGGTCAGTGGCGTCTTGGCAAACAAACGGATCGTCAGCGTAGGCCCATTGATCGAAATCGGTGGGATGACGGCATTCACACGAGAACCGTCCGGCAGGCGGGCGTCGACCATCGGTGATCCTTCGTCGATGCGGCGGCCAAGCGGCGCCACGATGCGGTCGATGATGCGCATGAGGTGCTCGTCATCTTCAAAAAGGGCATTTACACGCTGTAACTTTCCGTCACGCTCTATGTATACCTGGCGCGGACCATTGACCATGATTTCTGTGATACCGTCCACGCTCAGATACTTTTCCAGCGGTCCGAAACCCAGGATTTCGGCGACGATCTGCTCAAACAGAACGCGCTTTTCGTTGCGGCTCAGAACGATCTGCTCTTCGACGAGCATTGTCTCGAACATTTCCTGGATTGTGGAACGAACTTCGGACGTCTGGCTGATGTCGATGCTGGGGTCCAATTCGGCAATCAACTTCTGCTGGATGCGGTTCTTCAAATCGACAAAGGCATCGCGCGAGCCCGGGCTTGGCGAAGCACGCTTGACGCGCAGCTCTTGCAGCTTTGACCCGCGATTCTGGACAGCTGGCTGTTCCTGATTATTTTCGATTCGTTTTAAGAGTGACATGTTGTTTCTCCCATTACCGTTTACTCAAGTGCCGGGCACCTACTTGTTACCCGCCAATTGCCTCAGACTGCCGTCCAAAACCAAACAGGCGCTTCCAGAAGGGCGCTCTGGCAGACTTTTGCGCCTTATCTTCAATATCCTTCTTTGGATCAAACTCTGTAACCGTCAATTCGGCCAGCTTGGTCAGAGAATTGCTGATCGGCCGCTTGCGGGCTTTGCTGGTGACCAGGGGCCGCCCCTGATCCGCGGCTCTGGTTACGGCATCCTCGTCGGAGGGAATGGTCGCTATGACCGGCCGCTTGAGCGTATCCCCAATATCTTTCACCGAGATACCCTGCTTGTCGGACGCGCGGTTGACGATCAAGAGTACCTTGCTGCGCTCATAATCCAACGTGTTTGCCAGGTCAAAAAAGCGGCTGACATTCTTCAAAGTGGGCAGGCTTTGCTGCGTCACGAGGAAGATGCGATCTGACACGTCCAGGACCGAAAGGGCAACGTCGTTCAGGCTGGCGCTGTTGTCAATGAGGATGAATTCGAATTGCGTGCGCAGTATCTCCAGAAGCGCTTTCATCTTTTCCTCGGTCACCAGATCCGCCATTTCTGGGCGCGGCGGGGCCATCAGCACACGTAGCCCACTTTCATGCGTCACCAGCACGCTGGTCACCAGATCGACGTCGAGATCGACCATGCGGTCCATCAGATCGACAATCGACCTGGACGGCTTTAGATCTAACATGATAGCCACGTCGCCAAACTGCAAACTGCCGTCGATGAGCAGTGTCTTATAGCCCTGGTCGGCCAGTGCGACTGAAAGATTGACGGCGATCGTGCTGCAGCCGCTGCCACCTTTGGGGCTGTAGATTGAAATGATATTACCTTCGCGCGGAGCCGGCGCCCGCCCACCACGATCGTGGCGCTCCGCAGTCGTGGCTGGCACAGCGACTTCACGCACCGCCGGGCGCATCGTGTGCACGCGGCGAATCGCCGTGATCAGCTCGTCGCCTGAGAAAGGCTTCATTAAGAAATCGCGTGCGCCCGCAAGCATAGCGCGCCGTAAATAGTCGGCCTCGCTCTGCACAGACATAATTATGATTTGCGCTGAAGGAACGTGCTGCCCGATGGCCTGGCTGGCTCCTATCCCATCGAGACCGGGCATGTTGATATCCATCAGGATGATATCTGGCCGGTGTTGCTTGGCCAGTTCGACAGCCTGCTCCCCGTTTCCGGCCTGAGCAATTACCTCGACGTCGGACTCGAATTGAAGGAGCTTGCGCACATTCTCCCGAGTTTCCGGCAGGTCGTCCACAATTAGCACGCGGATTTTATCTGACATACGTATTCCCGCAGAAACCTGTCTATACTTAACTGTCGCCGAGTGACCAGAGAGGCGCCACCCTAAACCTCATACATCCGATGATACTATTCTAAGGGTCAAAGTCAAGCGCCTGGAAAGGCATAGGTACCAATTTCGCATGCGTCAGCATTCGCCAGGAAAGAATAAGCCCTATCATTACTGATAGGGCCCATCCACTATCTGACTGACTAGATTGAGATCGAATGTTTCAGCTAGAAGGCGAGTGCTGCGGTGATTTGGCTGAAGACTTCGCCGATCGCCGGACCAAGCAGAGTCAGAATCGCGATAACAACAATTGCCACCAAAACCAGAATCA
>JAICPS010000449.1 GCA_025929715.1 Anaerolineae bacterium
GTGTAACTCTGTGTCACTTCCGTTATCGCCCGCCAGACGGGACGCTCAAACTAAGGAATTTAGATGGACCGCAACCAGCTCGTTAAGTATTTGAACACCTACTTGCGCATTGACGAGATCGCCGATTACGGCCCGCAGGGATTGCAGGTGGAGGCCGCCGCGCAGGACGTGCAGCGGGTGGCTCTGGCGGTAGACGCCGCGCCGCCGGCCATCGAAGCCGCCGCTGGATGGGGCGCGCAGATGCTGCTGGTGCACCATGGCGTGTTGTGGCGCTCGGTGGAGCGCATCGCCGGCCCGTTGGGACGGCGCGTGCGCGCACTCTTGCAAAACGACATCCACCTCTACGCCGCCCACCTGCCGCTGGATGCCCATCCGGAAGTGGGTAATAACGCCGTGCTGGCGCACATGTTGGGCATCAAGATTGAGCAGTGGTGGTGCGAGCCGACGAACACGCCGCTGGCGGTGCTGGGCGCCGCACCGCCGGACACGTCGCTGGAGTCGTTCGTGGCGCAGGTGGAAACAAAGCTGAACACGACGGCCCGCGTGTTGGCGCACGGGCCGCAGCGCGTGTCCACAGTCGCCATCCTCTCCGGCTTTGGTGCGGACCACGTGGCCGAAGCTCGCGCGCTGGGCGCCGACACCTACCTCACGGGCGAAACGTCGCACGCCAACTACTGGGCGGCCGCCGACCACGGCCTCACCGTCATCTACGCCGGCCACTACGCCACAGAAACTGTGGGCGTGCAGGCCCTCGGCCGCCACCTGGCGCAGAAGTTCGGAATTGAAGTCGAATTCTTTGACTTTCCAACAGAGATGTAGCACGCGCTTTCCTTGACATTCCCATTTCCACTCAATTAAGATACTGTCAGAGGAGCCGGCTGCTGCTGGCTGCCTTTTACTGCCGGAGCATCCAGTCGCGTCCAATAGGGCGGTTTCCTCCATGGCAGTAATTCCATTGCCAGAGGAGATCATTGACGTGTTGGCCACCGATAACGGCGGGACGACGGGCTATGCGTCGCTGGCGACCCGCCTTGAGGCCGCACGTAGGCAGAATTTTGTCGGCCGCCAGGCCGAGCTGGCTCTCTTCCGCGAAACGCTGATCGCCGACCCTCCTCCCTACTTCGTGCTCTACTGCCGTACCTGCACCTCCGGCGAAGCGGCCCGCGATGCGGCCCGCGACTCACGGCGCCAGGTGTAAGCCACGATGGGCAGGTAGAAGGCAGACAGCAGGAGATAGAGCCAGCCGATGGGCGCTCCACCGTGCTCCGCAATGGTAATCAGGGTCACCACCACAGCCATCACGATGTAGGGAAAGGAGTAGGCCAGGTAAACACGCGCCGACTCCCAAGTTCCCACCTTTAGCGCGTAGATGGCGGCGATTGCCGTCGCCAGGTAAGCGGCCCCACCCAGTTGCAAACCGAGCTCGGAAAACGGCGGTAGGGGATCCGGCCAGAAGAAGCCGTTCCACAGCTCGTCAGAGAACATTGCTATGCTCCCCGTCGTAATCTGCACGACGGCTGCCGCCCCAGCCAGATCCACCATATCGGGCCCACGATTACCGACGTCAGGCCGCCGGAAATCAGGATCAGGGTCTGGGCACCGGCGGCGCTGGCGAAGAAGAGAATCACCAGCAGCAGGGCGTTGAAGATGCCCAGGTTGCCGAGACCTCCTGGCAGCAGCCGGCTGTGCACGATGAGCCTGCTGAAGACGAGGGAGACGACGCCGACGAGTATGGCGCTGATGGCGCCGAAGCGGGGGAATGAGTTATTCACGTCTGTTTACTCCTCTTGCAAGTTCTCTGACACACGTTACATCATAAAAAACGTGGCTGTGTGGCGACAGGTCAGCAGGTGTTCAGTTTCGGCTATTTGCTGTCCAGTTTGTGGTCGGTGCGGTAAAATGTTGCGCGATTGAAGACCTGACAGGTTTCCAAAACCTGTCAGGTCTGGACACCTGACAACTGGCACCTCCAAAGGAGCATCCCATGAACCAACCCACTACCACCCAGCCGTCCACCACCGCCTGGATCCGCGATGAGTTACAGCAGCTGCGCGAGGCGGGGCTGTATACCAACATCCGCACCATCGAGTCGCCCATGGACGCCTGGGTGACCATCGACGGGCGGCGCGTGCTGAACTTTTGCGCCAACAACTACCTTGGGCTGGCCAACCACAAGCGCATTCGTAAGGCCGCCCGAAAGGCCATCAAAAAGTACGGCGTGGGCCCCGGCGCGGTGCGCACCATCGCGGGCACGATGAGCCTGCACGACGAATTGGAGCAGCGGCTGGCGGAGTTCAAGCGCGCCGAAGCTTGTATCACCTTCCAGAGCGGTTTCACGGCCAACCTGGGCACCATTCCAGCGCTGGTCGGCCGCGAGGACGTCATTTTTTCGGACGAGCTAAACCACGCCAGCATCATCGACGGCTGCCGGCTCAGCCGCGCGCGCGTAGTACGCTATGCGCACAACGACGTGGACGACTTGCGACGGCAGATTGCGGCGACCACCGACTATGGGCGGCGGCTGATCGTGACCGACGGCGTGTTCAGCATGGATGGCGACATCGCGCCATTGGATAGAATCGCGGACGTCGCCGAGGAGCACGCTATCTTATTAATGGTAGACGACGCGCACGGGGAAGGGGTGCTGGGTGAAGGCGGGCGCGGCATCGTGGACCATTTTGGCCTGCATGGCCGCGTGGACGTGGAAGTGGGCACGCTGAGCAAGGCATTTGGCGTGGTGGGCGGCATGGTTTGTGGCAAGCAGGTGATCGTGGAATGGCTGCGCCAGCGCGGGCGGCCGTTCTTGTTCTCCAGCGCCATGACCGTGCCCGACGTCGCCGCTAACATCGAGGCCGTGGATATCCTGGAAGATTCCACGGAATTGGTAGACAGGCTGTGGCGCAACGCGGACCTGTTCCGCAGCGGCTTGCAGCAGATGGGCTTTGACACGGGCCACAGCCAGACGCCGATCGTGCCGGTCATGCTCGGCGAAGCGCCCCTGGCCCAGATCTTCAGCCGCCGCCTCTTCGAAGAGGGCGTCTTCGCCATGGCCATCGGCTACCCTACTGTGCCCCAGGGCAAAGCCCGCATCCGCGTGATGAACTCCGCCGCGCATAGCACAAGCGACATCGAGCAGGCGTTGGAGGTGTTTGGGGAGGTGGGGAGAGAGCTAGAAGTAATTAGAGATTAGAGATTGGAGATTGTGGGTTGCAATGTAATCTCCAATCTCCAGTCCGATGAAGGACTGATGATGTCAACCGCGACAGGGCAAACGACGGACGAAGCGCTTCTGGACGTGAAGCTGATGGCGCTGGAGGAGGCCAGAAGCTGGAGTCCACGGATCGTCTCGAAACTGGAGCGGATGATCCGCCGGGCGGAGGATTTTGACCTGTTCCGCATCAACCCGGTCCGTTACGCGCTGGACACGGGTATGGACGAGGACGAGGCGATTGCCCTGTTTCTGCACGCAACGAGGGCAGGGATTTTCGAGATGGAGTGGCAGCTGGTCTGCCCCTCTTGCGGCCACCTGGTCGAGAGCCTGCGGACGATGGAGAAGCTGCACAGCCATTACGTCTGCAACCAGTGCAACGCCGATATCCGGGCCAGCCTGGACGATTACATCCAGGTGACGTTTACCGTTTCGCCGCAGATCCGCGAGATCCGCTTCCACCACCCGGAGTCGCTGTCCGTAGAGGAGCTGTACTTCAAGTACCACATGTCCAGAGGCATCGCCCCGACCGAGTATGGAACGGTTTGGGTGGACGTTCTGAAGGGTTTCACCCCACTGCTGACCTATCTGGAACCAGGCGAAAAGCGGACCGTTGAGCTAGAGCTGCACCTGCCGGTGGTGCGCGTGAGCGACATTACCAGCGGAGCGGTGCTCGCCTTCGGCATCAGTGAGGAGGAGAGCACGGTGGTGCAGAACGTGCCTGTGAAGCTGGTAGACGGCAAGTTCCAGGTGGAAGGCAGGGATACCTTCCCCTATGAGGTCGAGACGCCGCACTTTACCTTTAAGCTCCAGCAGCTGTTGCCGGTGCACGGCGGGCACGA
>JAICPS010000479.1 GCA_025929715.1 Anaerolineae bacterium
ATACTCCGCGAGCGCTGGACATCGATAAGGTTACGTTTACCGGCGCCGGTCTTGCGGTGATAGTGGCAGAAAATCGATACGCTGCGGAAGATGCTCTGTCGCTAATCGAGGTCGATTATGAGCCCCTGGTTGCGGTCGTGGATGCTGAAAAGGCGACCCAGCCAGGCGCGCCGCAGATCCACGAAAATGCGCCCAACAATATCTGCATGGAGTGGCCCGCGGGCGACCGGGAAGGCACGGAGCGTGCCCTGCAGGAAGCCGAAGTTGTGATAAAGCAGCGCATCATCAATCAGCGCTTGATCCCCAACCCCATCGAACCTCGCGGCGCCATTGGCCAATACAATCCCGGCAGCGAAGAGTACACCGTCTGGATGACCTCTCAGGCCCCTCACGTGATGCGCCTGCTTATGACCGCCTTTGTCTTTGGCATTCCCGAAAACAAAATGCGGGTGATTTCACCGCAGATTGGCGGCGCGTTCGGCACGAAGATCTTCCTTTACCCTGAATATGTCCTCGTCGCCGAGCTGTCGAAAAAGCTGGGCGGCGCCCCGGTCAAGTGGATGGAGAGTCGTTCGGAGAACTATATCGCCACCACCCACGGCCGCGATCACATTACCGAACTTGAAGTTGGTGCCCGTCGCGACGGCACGATAACAGCACTAAAATCGACCACTTATGCCAACCTCGGCGGCACACTCTCCACAATCGCGCCCGGTATTCCGACGACGCTCTACGGACGCGTGCTGTCGGGAGCCTACAAGATCCCCAACATCTATTGCCACGTATACGGCGTTTATACCAACACGGGCATGGTCGACGCCTATCGCGGCGCCGGCCGGCCTGAGGCGACCTACGCTGTGGAAAGGGCCGTCGATCTCGTCGCAAACGAGCTGGGTATGGACCCGGTCGAAGTGCGGCGCAAAAACTTCATTCAGCCAGAAGATTTCCCTTACGAACCCGCCAGCAACATCCTGAACGGGCTCGCCTACGACAGCGGCGACTACGAAAAGGCGCTTGACAAAGCTCTTGACATGGTCGGTTACGACGACTTCCGCCGCGAGCAGGAAGCGGCTCGCAGGGAAGGACGCTACCTAGGGATTGGTCTTTCAACCTATATTGAGATCTGCGGTGTGGCGCCCTCGGCTTGGATCGGCTTGCCCGGCGAAGGCTGGGGCGCCGGACTGTGGGAAAGCGCCAACGTGCGCGTTCACCTGACCGGGAAGGTCGTCGTCACGACTGGCTCGCAAAACCATGGCCAGGGGCACGAGACCACCATGGCCCAGGTCGTCGCCGACGAGTTGGGCATGCCTATGGAAGATATCGTCGTTCAGCACAGCGACACCCAGGGCGCTCCCTTCGGTTACGGCTCATACGGCAGCCGCAGCGCCTCGGTGGGCACAGTCGCCATCTACAAGAGCCTGGAGCGGATCAAGGACAAGGCTCGCCGCCTCGGCGCGCACATGCTAGAAGCCGCTCCCGAGGACGTGGTCTACGAGGATGGTAAAGTCTTCGTCAAAGGCGCCCCGGACCAGGCCAAGACGATACAGGACATCGCCGGCGCCGCTGCTCTGGGTTACAGCCTGCCGGAGGGCATGGAGCCGTTCCTCGACGACACCGCCTACTATGACCCGCCGAACTGTACCTTCCCCTTCGGCGCCCACGTCTGTGTTGTAGAAGTGGATGGTTCCACCGGTCAGGTGCAGATCAAGCGCTACGTCGCCGTCGACGACGTCGGCCGCGTCATTAATCCACTGATCGTCGATGGGCAGGTGCATGGAGGCATTGCCCAGGGCGTCGCCCAGGCGTTGTGGGAATCAGCGGTCTATGACGAAAGCGGCCAGTTGATCAGCGGCACCATGCTCGATTATGTGGTGCCGCGCGCCCTCGATTTCCCGAATTTTGAAATCGAGCGCACTGAGACGCCGACGCCCGTGAACCCGCTTGGGGTAAAGGGGGCCGGCGAGACGGGCACGATTGCCTCAACACCGGCCGTGGTCAACGCCGTCGTAGATGCGCTGGGGCCGCTGGGAATTCGCCATCTGGACATGCCGTTGACGGCCGAACGTGTTTACCGCGCGATTCAGTCTGCCAATGGCCACCGCGCAAATGGAGGAGGTGCCTGATGTATCCACCGAAGTTCGACTATTATCGTGCCAATTCAGTTGACGAGGCCGTCTCCTTGCTGCAGGAACACAACGGAGCGAAGCTGATTGCCGGAGGCCATAGCCTCTTGCCGCTCATGAAACTGCGGTTGGCAGATCCTGGCGCGCTAATCGATATCGGCCGCATCGCATCATTGCAAGGGATCTCGCACGACGACGAGACAAGCCGTATTGGCGCTCTGACCGTACACGCCGCGGTTGAGCGCGATTCCCAGCTTCCCCGCGTGCTTACCGAAGCGGCAGGTTGGATCGGAGATCCGCAGGTCCGCAATCGTGGCACCGTCGGCGGTAATGTCGCCCACGCCGACCCTGCTTCAGATTTACCTACTGTCTTCATGGCTCTGGGAGCAATCTTCGAGATGGCCGGTCCTGGCGGCAGCCGCCAGGTCGACGCCGACGATTTCTGCACGGGTCTTTTTATGACCGATCTGAATCCCGACGAGCTGTTGACGACCGTGGTCATTCCGCGCGCGAAAAATGGTGTGGGCTCCGCGTACGCCAAGATGTTCAACCCTGCTTCGCGATACGCGATGATTGGCGCTGCGGCGGTCCTCTCAGTTGAAGGAGGCGCCTGTCGGGAGGCGCACGTCGCGGTAGGTGGTCTCACACCAAAGGCGACGCGCGCCCGATCTGTGGAGAGCGCGCTCGAGGGCCAGCAGCTTAGCGAAGGCCTCATCAAAGAAGCCGCGGCTCAAATTCAAAACGACCTTGGCGACGATCTCATCGGCGATATTCACGCCAGCGTTGAATATCGCCGCCAGGTGGTCCCCACGTTCGTGCAACAGGCGCTTGAAAAAGCCTGGCAACGAGCCGGCTAGACCGCCTGTATCGATTCCTGTAAAGGCCGGCGGACTGTTTTATCCGCCGGCCTTTTTTTGCCTATGAAATTTGGGCCTGTACCGTTAAGTGAAGCCGCCGGCAAAATCCTGGGCCATAATGTGACCGGGCCCGATGGACGTCGCCTCTTTCGCAAAGGTAAACCACTGGCGCCGGAGGACGTCGAACGACTTCGCGCGTTGGGTCGCAAAACCATTTATGTTGCCGAATTCGAGCCCGGGGACGTCGACGAAGATACCGCAGCCCGGCGCATAGCCGAAAAACTGTTCGAAGGCGATTTCCGTCTGTCCGGACCATCTACCGGCCGTGTAAATTTCTACACAACCGCGTTGGGCATCGTGCGGTTGGACGTTGACCGTCTCATGGAGATCAACCGTTGCGAAGGCGTAACCCTGGCGACTCTACGCAATAATAGCGCCGTGAGCGTAGGCAAGATCGCTGCGACATTGAAAATTCTGCCTTACGCTCTTCCTGAAGAAATTGTACGGGCGGCAGAATCTCTGGCCGTTAAGTCTCGCCCGCTGCTTCGTCTAGACCGTTTACAATCGCGGCGTGTCAGCCTGATTTTGTCCGGCTCGCCAGCGGCACAGGATCGCATTATCCGCAGTTTCGATAGCGCCTTAAGTGAACGTCTTGACGCGTTGGGCGCCGAAATTGAGACTGTCGATTTCGTGTCCTTGGATGAAGAAGAAGATGAAACCGGTCTGGCGGAAATGCTCGGCCGGCGCGTCCGCGATGGCGCGGAGCTTGTCATTCTTGCCGGCGAAACGGCAATCATGGATAGGCACGACATCGCACCGCGGGCCGTGGA
>JAICPS010000037.1 GCA_025929715.1 Anaerolineae bacterium
ACCAGGGGCCGCGATGTCAGGCTTGAGCACCGCGCCCGGATTTGGTCCACGGCTGCTGAAGTTGGCGACGACGTCGGGCGTGTTACCAATTTGCAAACCAACGACGAGCAGTTCAAACATTGACGCGTCGCCGTGATCGTCGTGCCAGTCAACCATGTTAGTTCCGTCAGTATAGCCGACGAAGATAGAGGGAATGGTTACCATGTTCCCAACCGCGCCAGCGCCCATGGATATGAGCTCTTCGCCGCCAACTGCGTGGTTGTGGACGATCACGAATTCGGCGCCGCCTAGTTCCGCGTTGAGAACCTTGACGCCAAACTCACAGGTGCCGCGTGCGATGATGGCTGCTTTACCGTCAAACGTGCCTGCAGGCCAGGCATCACAGCCCTCAGCGTTGCTAGGGTCAACGTTTGCCGCAGCAACAAACGTGTGGCTTATGACGCCTCCTACGTCGGGCAACGGACCACCAAAGGCGGCAGGTGAAAAGGGAATGTCCAGTAAGCTATCGGGGACCGGGTCCGGAGCGATGACGTCTACCTGACCGAGGGCAAACGTTCCATCGGTCGTCGTGGCAGCCACGTTGATGTAATCAGGCGAAGGATGGTCGCCGGTGCCCAGGCCCGGACCGGCGTTGCCGGCGGACATACTGACGAATACACCGGACTGTACGGCGTTGATCAGGGCCGCGTCCAAGGGGTCAAATTCGCCGCCTACGCTGCCCGGTCCGCCGCCCCAGGAATTGTTCAGGACGTCGGCGCCGTCGGCGACAATGTCTTCTAATGCGGCGATACCCTCGACCGTGTAGAAACTGCCGTCGTTAGTCACGCTGGCGTAGAAGACGCGATAGCTCATGACCCAGGCGCCGGGGGCCACGCCGCTGATGGTGCCGGCGTCAGCGCCGGCATAGTCGGCCTGGACGACGTTACCCGCCGCAGTTGAAGCCGTATGCACTCCGTGGCTGGTGCCGTTTTCGCCGGGCCAGGTATTCTCGTCACCAGGCGCCGGGGGATCCCAGGTGCGGAAGTAAGCGCGGGAGACGATGATCTTGCCGTTGGTGTTAGCCGTATCGCCAAGTGGATATCCGGGCGGATAGCTAAAACCGGTACCGTCGAACATGGGCGCGTCGTGGTGCACGCCGCCGTCCATCGTGGCAAACTTAATGCCCGAGCCGGCATCCTCGCGACCGCCCAACTGCGACCATAAAGCCGGCGCGTTGATCAGAGGAAGGCTGGCATACAGATCAGGTGTGTATTGATAATCGTGGAACACCCCCTGAACCCCGGGCAGCGCCGCCAAGGCGCGCGGGGCTTGGACCGGAGAGGCGTCGCCGGGATCGACCGCGACGCCGTTGAACACGATCTGGTAGGTGGCCTCAATTTCTTGGCCCGATTCGTTGATATAGGTAGAAACAGTTGCTCCGGGCAGTTCCCGCTGCATCGCGCTGACGAACGCTGCCTGTTCGGCCTGCAATTGCGCGATGTGGGCCTGCGCTTCAGGCGACCCGAGATCGAGCCTGCCATCGGCCAGAGTAGGAATCGTGTCCAACTCTGACAGGGAAGGAGATTGAAGTTGAACGATCAGACGGTGCGAATACTCGGCTAGCGTCGCTTCGACGCCATCAGTTTCTTCAAAGATCTGGACCGGGGCGGCCATCACTATGGCGCTGATGGCGAGCGCGCTGACCAGCACGACGGCGAGCACGAGTAGCGCCCGGCGTTGGTGGAATTTGTCTTTCATTGATACGTTTCTCCTCAAGTCACTTTACTGGCACCGGGATGCGGTGTCCTCCGTTTCAAACACCAGGTTCATCCACTTATGGAAAAAACGACTGAAGTAAACGGTCCCTGCACCTCCTTTGGGTTGATCGGCCACGCCGCCGGCGCGCGTCACCCGCTGAAATAGTGGGATGGAAACGGAATATGATAACGACTGCGGAGAGGAAACGTTGCTTTCCACAACGGCTGGAAATCTGGTGCGGATGAGAAATGTATGAAACGTGGCAACAAAATGAGCCATTTCTGTACGGCTATCCCCAGTTACGTACGATGGGCAGGTATTACCATTGTCTCATTTGAGATTTTTTTGTCAAGATGAGCGGGATATAAAAAACGGCTCGCCCCTAATGGGGCGAGCCGTTTTGCAATCAATTGATAATACAGGGTGAACTCAGGCTGCAGAAAGCTCCTGAACGGGGACCGCAGGTCGGAACTTATAACCGTAGACGATCATCCCCTCCTCGCCCTCGCTGCGCAGCTTGCGCGTCACCATTTCGACAGGCATGCCGATGCGCACTTCTTCGTCGTCCATGTCCGTTAGCTGCGCCGTGACCAGCGGCCCTTCTTCGAGTTTGATGAGCGCCACCGTGTACGGCGCGTTGTGCTCGAAGCCGGCCGGTGGATCGTAAATTGTCGTGTAAGAATAAATTTCGCCAAAGCCGGTAAATGTGTAAAGCTCTTTGGCCGGCGCTTCACAGGCCAGGCAAACGTCGCGCGGCGGAAACAACTTCACGCCACATGAATCGCACGTTTCTCCGACCAATTTGTATCGTTCAGATTTAAGACGCCAATGACGTGACACCTGCATAATCGTATGACCTCGATTTGTCTTCGTTACTTTGTCACCACTCTGCGGCAACAGTGGGTTTGGCTGCACCAACCCACGCACCACTATAGAGTGAAAACCCTTTCATAAGCTGCCAGTCACGCCCAAAAAGCTCTCAAAAGCTATCAGAGGCGTCTCATTTTCCAGAAAACTCCAGGTTTCCGGAAAAATCTGCGCGCAATATATGGGTAACCGCCGTCCCTCCCGCCATGCCCAAATTCTGAGCCATACCAATCTGCGCGCCGGGCACCTGGCAGGCCCCGGCTTCGCCCCGCAGCTGTTGCGCCACCTCCACGATCTGGTAGACACCGGTCGCGCCGAGCGGATTGCCGCGCGCTTTCAGGCCGCCAAACGTGCTGATGGGAATACTCCCCTGCCGCCCAATTTCGCCATCGCGGGCCAGGTGCCAGCCCTGCCCTCGCGGCGCAAAGCCGCACGCTTCCAATGACAGCGCCGCGAGAATGGTATAGGCGTCGTGCAGCTCGAACACGTCCACGTCATGCGGCGCGATACCCGCCATGCTCATCGCCTTTTCGGCGCTCTGCGCGGCAGCCGCCAGCCAAAGCACCTCGCGCCGGTCGTGCAGCGCAATGGTGTCTGTAGCCAGCGTAGACGCCACCACCTGTACCGGCTTCGGCGCCATGTCCATGGCCCGCTCAGCATCCGTCACAATCACCGCCGCCGCGCCGTCGGCAAGCGGAGCCATGTCGAACAGGCTAACCGGTTCGGCCACCACAGGCGCCGTGGCGAAACGCTCTGCCGCCAGCCGGTTGCGAAACATCGCTTCGGGGTTATCGGCGCCGTTGCCGTGGGCATTGACGCTAAATGCGGCGAAATCGTCGAGTTGCACCCCGTAATCGTGCATGTAGCGGCGCATGAGGAGCGCCGCCGCCCCGGCCGCCGTCAGGCCGTGGATGAGCTCGTAGTCGGCGTCCAGGCCAGTAGCAAGCTCGGCAATCACGGCGCTGCCCGTTTCGTCCGTCACTTTTTCAACGCCCACGACCATCGCCGTGCGCACCAGGCCGCTCTTCACCGCCAGTACCGCCTGCCGCATCGCCGCGCCGCCGGAAGCGTCTGCGGCTTCGACCGTCACTGCCTCCACGCCACGCAACCCGGCAAAATCGGCTACCAGCGCGCCAAGATGATCCTGCTGGCTCAGCCGGCCTGCCAACATGTTGCCCACGTATAGGGCGTCGACGTCGGTGGTAGCAGCGTCATCCAGCGCCGCCTCGATGGCGTACCAGGAGAGGTGGCGAACGGAGGTGTTCCAATGCTCCCCGACGTCTGTCTTGCCAATTCCAATAATAGAAACGTCACTCATGCTCAGCTCATCTTCAGCTTGTCGCGATAGCGCGTGTAGGTAGCGTAGTCGATCACTTTGCGGCGCGCGATGTAATCTTCGGTGGTAGGCGCTAGTCCGCGCGTCTCTAAAATGCGGTCGGTGACGCGCAGATCAAACGCGTCGGATCCTGCGCCCGAGCCGTAGCTGACGACCAGAATGCGGTCGCGCGGCTGGGCTATGTCGAGCACCGCGGTGAGGCCGATCACGGCCGATCCGGCGTAGGTATTGCCGATACGGTTGCTGAGTAGCCCCGGCGCAATCTGCTCCGGCGCAAAGCCCAGCATCTTCGCAGCACGGCTGGGAAACTTGACGTTTGGTTGGTGGAAAACGGCCCACTGGTAGTCGGCCGCCGTCCGTCCCACGCCGCCCATTAGGGCTTCGCTTGCAGAGATGACGTGCTTGAAATAGGCCGGCTCGCCTGTAAAGCGGTCGCCGTGCGAGGGATACTCGGCATGCGCCCGCCGCCAAAAATCCGGCGTGTCGGTGACGAACGAGTAGGAGCCTTCGATGACAGCCAGCGCCTCTTCACCGCGACCGATGAGCAGCGCCGCGCCTCCCGCCGCGGCCGTGTATTCCAGCGCATCGCCGGGGCGCCCCTGGGCGGTGTCCATGCCGATGCTCAACGCGTAGCGCGCCATACCTGAGCCCACGAAGCCGATCGCGGCCTGCATCGCTTCTGTACCCGCCTTGCACGCGAACTCCCAGTCGGCGGCCTGCGTGTGCGGCACGGCGCCGATCGCCTCGGCGACAACGGTGCTGGTCGGCTTCACGGCATAGGGATGGCTTTCGCTGCCCACCCACACCGCGCGGATTTCGCGTGGATCGATTTGCGCTCGCGCCATGGCGTTGCGCGCGGCTTCGATGGACATGGTCACCACGTCCTCGTCCAATCCGGGCACCGACTTTTCCTTAATCGGCGCGCCCCCTTTGCCGCCCTTCCACATGCGGTCAATTTCGGTGGCGGGTAGCCTGAACCGCGGCACGTAAGCGCCATACCCTACGATGCCTACCTCGTGATGCGGTCTCATCAACCCTTCTGACTTCTGATTTTCAGTCATCTAATCTCCAATCTCGCCCGAACGAAGTTCGGACAATCTCCAATCACGTCTGCATCAACAACTCCCGCGCATACGCCACGCGAATGTTTTTGTCCGCAATCAATTGCGCGCTGATTTCGTCTACCTGCTCGGCGCGGGCGCCGGCTGCCAGGGCGACCTGCCGCGCGTGCATTCGCATATGCCCGTGCTGAATGCCCGTGGTGGCCAACGCCTTGATCGCCGCCAGGTTTTGCGCCAGCCCCACGGCCGCCATCACCTGCGCCAGCTCGGTCGCCGAGCCCACGTCTAATATCTTCATCACCACCTGCGCAGTGGGATGCACACGGGTTGCGCCGCCCACGATGCCCACAGCCAGGGGCAGTGTGATCTCCCCAAATAAGTCGCCGTTCTCGTCCACGTGCCAGTCGGTGAGCGCCCGGTACTGGCCGTCGCGCGCGGCGTAGGCGTGCGCGCCGGCTCCGATGGCGCGCCAATCGTTGCCCGTGGCGACGCAAACGGCGTCGATGCCGTTCATGATGCCCTTGTTATGCGTGGCGGCGCGATAGGGATCGACCACGGCAAAGGCATTGGCCTCCGCTACCTGGCGCGCCACGACGGCGCCGTCCATTTCTCTGTGCTCCAGCGCCGCAACGGGAATCGTACAGCGCGCAGTGGCCAGCCGGCGGTCGGTGAGGTTAGACAGGATGCGCAAATTGACGCGACCCCCGCTTAACTCTTCGATCATCGGCGCAATAGCTTCGACTGCGGTGTTGATCGCGTTGGCGCCCATGGCGTCACGCGTGTCGTAAAGAAGATGCACCACAAGCATAGGGCCGACCGGCGACTGGTCAAAGGCGCGCACCTGCACGTCACGCGAGCCCCCGCCGCGGCGAACGATACTGGTGCTGCAATCGTCCGCGGCGGCCATTAGCGCCGCCTTATTCTGCAGAATGGCGCCGGCCGCGGCTGCCAGATTGTGTACGTCCAACACCTGCACCTGCCCAATCATCACCGGCGCCGTGGCCTCGGTATGGAATCCACCACCGGCGCGCACAAGCTTGGCGGCGTGGCTCACCGCAGCGACGACGCTCGGCTCTTCCACGGCCATTGGGATCAGGTAATCGCGATCATTTATCAAAAAATTGACGGCAACGCCCAGCGGCAGCGCGAAAGTACCCAGCCCATTTTCAATCATTTGGCCCGCATGCGCCGCCGTCAACCCCTGCTCCATGAGCGTCTTCTGCTCGGCTTTGTCCAGACTGGCCCAACGCGCGACCACTGCCACGCGTTCGGCTAAAGATAATCTGTAGAATCCGGGAAGGCGCGAGGAACGCTTCGTGGCTGATATTGTGGCCATAATTACCTCAAAGTAAGGGTGACAGTCGCAAGTGTGCAAGAACCTGCGTCACCATATGACGCCGTCACCTGATCTAACGCGGGCCCTTTATAGCGTCAATACGCTCTCAAAAGCTATCAGATGGGGGATTAAGTGGAGATTTGGCAGGGTTTTGTACTTGGTAGGATAAAATACCAATAGCGCGCGACGCTTCTACAGAGGTAAACGCGACCACAAAGTGAACGGCTCCCGAAACAAAAACGACCTCCTGGAGCAAGACTGTCCAGGAGGTCGTTTGGCCGGGCGCCCATCGAAATGGACGGTGGGTCAGCGTATTTAGCTGTTGGCCCCAACTGCAACAGCCTGCCGGCGCCACGCCAATAGAGTGGCAGCCGTCAGCGCGAGCATGGTTGCGACGACCAAGGGTAGCAGCGCGCCAATTGGCGTGTAGCTCACGCTACTCGAAGCCAGGCTCACTGCCGTGCCGGTGCCACAGACCGGACCGTCGATCTCGCCGGTTGGCTCCGCGCCACCTGCCTTGGTGCCGACGTCCAGTAGATCTACGTAAGCCAGATCGCTCACTGTGATCTGGAAGACGTGCGTGTTCCCTTCAGTCAACTGCAGCGAGCCGTCTTCAAATTTGATGCCGTTAATACCAAGCGTGGGGTCGCTGCCGGTCACAACCGTGTAATTCGACGCCTCACAGGAGGCATAAGTGCCGTCCCCGCACTCTGCGATATTGGTGATCGTAGTGTAAGAGCCGGCCAGGGGACTGATCAAATGATTAACGCAAGTATCGATGCCCAGAGTCCAGTGGCTGAGCGCCTGCGTCGGGCCAACGGCGGTCACGGCGTAGGTGAAAGTGTGCGTGTCGTTGCCATTATCAACCTGGCTGACCAGATCTATCTGGAAATTACCTAGGATGACGGATTCAGCTGCGAATACGACAACGGTGGGGATTGACAGTGCCAGTAAGAGGACGATAAAACGAATACGGTGGCGCAGCATTTTTGTTCTCCTTCGATGATGACTGCAATGAAAAATGCATCAGAGTTAACGGTACTATGGTACTAATTGTAAGAAGGAGGGCTTACAGCAAGACTTACACGTGGCGCGGGCGCATTGACATCCACCCTGATCGACAAAGCCCGGCGTAGGGCAAGTTGCCGCCTCTATACGCCGGGCTTATAATGCGCTCTGCTTGATGCCGAAGGTGGGAATCGAACCCACACTCCCGAGGGAACACGATTTTGAGTCGTGCGCGTCTGCCTGTTCCGCCACTTCGGCCGGTGAACGGTGAGTATAGGACACGGCACTTGATCTGTCAACGAAGACGCCCAATACGGCGCCAGATATTTGGGTGTTTCTAACACTGCTTACCTCGTTAGAGGCCTCGTTAGATGGCCGGCATGTGATGATGCCCGGCGCCCACCTAATGCGCCGTACCTGATGGAACTGCATGGACGAACCAAAGCTTATTGGCCAGGCGCAAGAAGGTGATCTCACCGCTTACAACACCCTGGTTCTGCATTATCAAGACATCGTCTACAACGTAGCGCTACGTATCATGAAAGATCCGGCGTCGGCCGAAGATGCGGCGCAGGATGCGTTTATTTCCGCCTATAAAGCCATCAAGAGTTTCCGCGGTGGCAGTTTTAAATCGTGGTTACTGCGCATTGTCACCAATACTTGCTACGATGAATTGCGACGGCGCAAGCGCCGGCCGCAGTCATCCCTGGACGAAATAACCGAGGACAACCCCTCGGTTTCGTTTATGGCGGACGACCAGCCAGGTCCGGAGCAACACCGCCAGCAAGTGGAACTTGTGGACGCCGTCAAGCGTTGTATGGATGAGCTACCAGATGAACAGCGTGTTGCCGCTGTGCTCTGCGATATAGAGGGCAGAGACTACCAGGAAATAGCGGATATGATGTCTATCTCTTTAGGTACCGTAAAATCACGCATCAGCCGCGCACGCAACAAACTACGTGACTGCTTACAGGGATCCAGGGAACTATTACCGGCCCAATATCGTCTTAATATGTAGAAGAAAAACGATTAATTCTGTGTAGACAATGTTTGACTATTTGCGAAATATCACGAAATCGGCCGAGGAGAAACGGCAGGAGCGCCTGAACGCTTTTCTGGATGATGCGCTCTCGGAGCGGGACCGGCGACAGTTCGAGCAAGAGCTGGCGCAAGATCCCGCGCTTCGCGCTGACCTGGATCAGCTGCGGTGGGTAAAGCGCAGCGTGCAGCAGTTGCCGCGCGTGCGCGCGCCCCGGAATTTCATACTGGATCCGGCCGTCTATGGGCAAAGGCAGCGGGCGAGGCAACCCTCCTGGCAGCCTTATCCTGCGCTGCGCCTGGCGACGGCGCTTACCGCATTTTTCTTTGTCCTGGCATTGGCCCTGGATCTGGCGACACCTTTTGGCCCGCTGAACGTGCCCGGCGCCGCAACATCCCAGAATGTGGCTGAAGATGCAGTAAGCCAGGAAGAAACGCTGAGGCAGGCCGACGAGTTGGCACAAGATACTGAACTGGATACGTTCGAGGAAGAAGCGGTAGAAGAACCCGCGGCAGAAGAGGAGGAGGCGGAGATGGCTCCCTTTGTCGCAGACGAAGAAACCGCGGTGGCGGAGGTTGCCGAAGAAGCCGCAGCTGACCTGGCTGCAGACGAAGAACTTGAAACCTTGGAGGCAATGCAGGAAGAAAGCGAGGCCGCGGAACCGGCGGCGCCCGGAGCTGGCGCGCCGTCTGACGCTACTGCGAACGCTGCCGAAGCTACCGCCACCGCCGAGATAGCAGCATTATCGCCGCAAGCAACGCCCCAACCGCGGACCACGCTGCCGCCGGCAGATGAGGGCGTAGCGACCATTATCGTCACAGAAACCGCTCAAATCACCGAGGCACCCTCCGCTGCTGATGAAGATGGGCAACAGGCCACTGAGCCTTTTCCCTATCTGCTTGCCATCGAAATCGCCCTCGGCGTAGCGCTGGTGGCGCTGGTGGTGGTGATGTTGATTTTAAGACGCGGAGTTTGAGCGAGATTGGAAGATTAGAGATTGGACAATTGAAAACTGTTCACATGCTCGAATCCCTTAATCTCTTGATTCCTAATCTCCAGTTCTTTGCCCATGCCCGAAACCGCCCCCGCCCACTACGTCTACTGCCCACGCTGCGCCACTCCTCTGGAAACGCGAGTCATTACCGATAAGCCGCGGCGCGTGTGCCCCAATTGTGACTTCATCTACTTCACCGATCCCAAAGTGGGCGTCGGGGTTCTAATTACCCAGAACAACAAACTGTTGCTGGTGCGGCGCACGATGAATCCCGAACGTGGTAAGTGGAGTATACCGGCGGGCTTTCTTGACCAGGATGAGAACCCCCGCGATGTTGCGGCGCGGGAGGTATTAGAAGAAACAAATCTACGTGTAGCTGTCGAGGAGCTACTCGACGTCTACTATAACCCACCGAGCGATCAGGGCGGTGCATCAATCTTTATCCTCTACCGCGGGCGGCTACTGGGCGGCGGACTGCGCGCGGGCGACGACGCCGATGCCGCCGCCTTTTTTGACGCCAACGATTTGCCCGAGCTTGCCTTTGCCAGCACGCATGACGCCATACGCTATCTGCTTCGCAGCTGACCCTGTACCGGCGCGCCGCTGCCATTGAAGCTGGGCAAATAGACACGCTCCGTCAGAGAGGGCCCTGCAGCCGCCAGAAACCAGAGGCGCGCGGTGCTATCGCTCTTAAAGAATTTCATCAGCTGCTTGGCCACTTTATCTACGCCCAGTTCCGACGGGTGGGTGCAATCTTTCTGCAGATCCTCTTCCAGCCACACAAGACCGTCAGAACGCTCGTTCTCTCCATCGATCCATAGATAGGGTCCCCAAGATAGGAAAGGAGCCACGACCGGCCCCGCGGCCGGGTCAAAGTTCAACGCTGGATCGCCTTCGATCTGTTGTTCGATGAGCCATTTGACGGCAAAGCCTGACTCAAAGGCAACCGGTTCTGGACTTATGCCGGTCCAGTATTTGTATGAGCGGGTGCGGCTGGAGAAGTACGCGATTTTGATGTTAGGGTAGCGAATCTTAAGGTTGCGAGCAATGATCGCCAGATCGCTCTGTATATCCTGCTGCTTCTCGGGAAATTCCCCGGTACCACCGCGCACGTTCTTTACCCAGGCGACCTGTACCTGCGCCGGAGACAGTCCGGCGTCGATCAACTGCTGATCTACATAGTCCCAGGTAGCCGCATACGGATCGACCCAGTATGTGGTAACTTTTCCAGGCTGCGCGCCGTTAATGACCCGCAACGAGGGATTACGATCAGCATCGTCGTCCGACAGGGTGGCAAACCGGGCAAACTCGAATGCAGCATTAGACATGCCTATGGAGATCATTACTATGCGTCCGCTAGCCGCCGGGTCTCCGTCCTGATTAAGCGGCTGAATCTGCGCGGCGAGGGCTAATCCGGCTGCTTCATGATCGGCCGGGCGGCTGCTGCTGCCCCCGGGATAAAGACCGCCCGTGTAACCGGTCGCTCCTTCTTCCATCCGAATGTATTCGCCTGAACCAAGGTCATTCAATGGCTCGCTAACGGAGACAAATTCACCCTCGCAGATTGTCTCCGTCTGTGCCGGTGCCGGACGTATCGGCGCCAGCAAAAAGAGAGCCGTAACCAGAACGAATATCGAGAAAAGCAAGACAAGTTGTTTTTTTATCATTGCCATACGCTCGGCCAGGCGGGACATCACTTTCACTGTCAGCACATAGTACGCCTTATGCCAGAGAGCGACAAACATCTGGAGCTGATACTGACAAACTATCCATGGTCAAACGCTCCTGCCGCGCTGGCTGGACGATGAAATCCAGCCAGCTTGACTTGCGCAATAGCACACCTTACAATCCGCCAGGAGATACGTCCCGGAGAATGGCCAATGGATATTTTCGAGAAAATCTACTGCGACGAGCGGTTGAAAAGAGCACGGGAGGCCAAAGAAAGCGGGCTATATCCATACTTTGTACCGCTTGAAGGCACCGAAGGCAGCGAAGTCATCGTCGACGGCCGCTCCGTCATTATGATCGGCTCCAACAATTACCTCGGTCTGACCACCCACCCCCGGGTGCGTGAGGCCGTGAAGCGAGCCGTTGACGTATTTGGAACGAGTTGCACCGGCTCACGCTATCTGAACGGAACGTTAAAACTTCACCAGGAGCTGGAAGCACGACTGGCGGCATTTGTCGGCAAAGAGGCGGCCATTGTTTTCAGCACGGGCATGCAGGCGAACCTGGGCGCTATTTCCGCGCTCGTGGGCCCTGACGACTACGTGATCATGGATAAAGACAACCACGCCAGCATCGTCGACGGCGTGCGATTGAGCCAGGGAGGCATGAAGCGCTTTCGCCACAACGACATGCGCCACCTGGAGCGGGTGTTGGAAGGTCTTCCCGACGACGCGGGCAAGCTGGTGATCGTGGACGGCGTGTTCAGCATGGGCGGCGACATCGCGCCTTTGGATAAGATCCTCCCTATTTGCAGGAAGTACGGGGCCCGCCTCTACGTCGATGACGCTCACTCTCTAGGGGTGCTTGGTGGTGGACGCGGCACGGCGGCGCACTTCGCTCTACAGGATGAGGTGGACCTGGTGATGGGTACGTTCAGCAAATCATTTGCATCTATCGGAGGCTTCATCGCCGGAGACGGCGAAGTGATGCAGTTCATACAGCACCACGCCCGTTCCCTGATTTTTAGCGCCAGCCTGCCGGCGCCTAACGTCATGGCCGTGATGGTTGCGCTGGAGATAATGGAAACAGAACCGGAGCACGTACAGCGCCTGTGGAAAAATGGCGATTACATGCTGAATTGCCTCAACGAGCTTGGCTTCAACACAGGCCAAACGCAAACGCCGATTATTCCGATTATCATTGGGCAGGACGACCCGACCTTCCTCACCTGGAAACTCCTCTTCGAGCGCGGTCTTTATACCAATCCTGTCGTCACCCCTGCGGTGCCTTCAGGCCAATCGCTGCTGCGCACCAGCTACATGGCGACTCACTCGCGTGAGCAACTCGACCGCGCCCTGGAAATACTGACCTACACCGGCCACCAACTGGGATTAATTGCCTGAACTTAAGAACAACGCCTAAAACGAATCATGAAAAAAGTGCGCTGGGGGCTTCTTTCAACGGCCAACGTCAACCGCCACCTTATTCCTGCGATTCGCGCCTCTGATCGGAGCGAGTTGGTTGCGGTCGCCAGCCGTTCGCAAGAACGCGCCGACTCGTACGCCGATAAGTGGGGGATCTCCAAAACCTTTGGCAGCTACGAGGCTTTGTTATCCTCAGGCGCAGTAGATGCGGTCTATGTCAGTCTGCCCAATCACCTGCACGCCGAATGGACCGTCCGCGCCCTGCACAGCGGGCTTCACGTCCTGTGCGAAAAACCGTTTACCATAAGCATGCGAGAAATGGATGCCGTCGTGGAGGCAGCCGAGGAGTCCGGCAAGATCGTTAGCGAAGCTTTCATGTACCGGCACCATCCCCAGACGCGAACCGTCGGCCAGTGGGTCAGGAGCGGGCGGCTGGGCGAAATTAGTGTCGTGCGTGGCGTTTTCAACTTTAAGATACAAGATCGGGAAAACGTGCGGCTGGCGCCAGAGTTCGGCGGCGGTTCCCTTTGGGACGTGGGGATCTACCTAATCAGCTTCGCGCAATACGTCTTTGGCGGAGCGCCCACGACCGTGAGTGGTATGCAATGGTTAGGACCTTCAGGCGTAGACGAATCCTTCGTGGGCCAAATGAGCTATCCCAGTGGCGGCCTGGCACAAATCAGTTCCTCCTTTCGCGCCCCTGCTCAAGCCGAGGTTGATGTGATTGGGACGGAAGGAAGATTACACCTCAGCCGGCCATTTGTGGGCATGGAAACAGGTGCCTTCACTTTTTACCCGGTGGAGGGCGAGGCGCAGATCATCGACGTGCCGCAGCAACAACTGTATCTGGGCGAAGTTGAAGATATGAATGCGGCGATTTTAGACGGCGCAACTCCCTTGATTTCTTTACAAGAGACCCGCGACCATGTCCGCACTGCGCACGCCCTTTACGCCGCGGCGCGCTCAGGCCAGACTATCACACTTTAATCACTTCGTAATGACGACTTGGGCCGTTTCGCCTAAAATATAGAGACGATGCCACTCATCGACTATGATGCTCTGGTAGGCATAGAGCCACCTCAAGACGGCCGGCCTGATTGGCGTCGCCGCATGCTTGCCTTTATGGCAGCCGAACGCGCGACGCTCTACTGGCTTTTATTGGGCATCGATCAAGAAACAGTGATGAGCCGTCCCATTTTTGACGCACACACTGGCCGCGATCTGCTGGCGCACGTGGCGGCCTGGGACGAGTTCTATGCGGAACGCATTGAGATGGTCCTGGTGGGGAAAACCGAAGCCATCGCTGGCGTCGAGGCAGACGAGCGCAACGCCGAGCTGCACGACGCGCATGCCGAATGGGATTTGCATCAAGCGTTGGCAGCCTGCAGCGCAGCCCGTCTGAAGTTTAATGAAACGCTGGCTCGCGTGTCTGACGAACAGTTGCACAGCCATGTGCGACTGCCGTGGGGCGAAAGCTATCCCCTGCGCCGCTGGGTAGTCTGGCGGGCGCGGCACGACGCGCTACATGGCGAAGATGTGCGCGCCTGGCGTCAGAAAAACGGCTTTCCTCGCACAGCGGGACCCAAAGAGTTGCTTTTGTCGGCCATCCGCGCCAGCCGCCGCGAAATGGAAGCGTTAGCAGACCTGGTCCCCGAGGCGGAACGCGCCACGCGGAAGGTGGCCGATGAATGGAGACTGAAAGACACGGTGGGGCACGTCGCCGACTGGGAAGCCTATTGCCTATCTTGCCTGAAGGCGGGACGTCTTCTGCCTCGCGACTACGATGAGGACGTGCAGCGCTGGAATGAAGCGCACGCCGACGCGCGGCATGAGCAGCCCTGGCCGCAGGTCTGGAACGACTATCACGAAGTGCGGCAAGAGCTGCTTTCCGTGCTAGAGACAATGTCCCGGGAAAAAGTGGAAAGCGCTATGGAAAACCCCTGGGGGCACGATTCGCCCTACGGTTGGGGTCATGCTTACCTGGCCCACGAGCGGGAGCACACAGAATTTTTGCGGGAAGCTCTGCTGACCAGGCAGCACGCTTAGAATGTGTTTTGCCGGTCAGGCCAACAAGTCATCGTTTACAGGCTGGCCGATGCCGGCGAAGCGGAAGAGCTGCTGTGCGCGCGGGGAGAGCCCGTCGTAGGTTTGCTGCGGAATGCCGATAAGACGACGGTGGCGCAGCCCAAGCCAGGGCCGCACGTAGACGAGGGCAATATTGGCGCGGGCGCCGTTGGAGTGGTTGATTGTGCCCCGGTGCCACATGCGGCCGTCGCGAATCAGCAAGGACCCTGCAGGCATGACGGCGTGCTCAGAATGCATCGCCGCTGACGCCTGCTCAATTTCTTCGGGCGGTAGCGTGCTGTATTGCGTGCCGCCAGGCCACATCTCCATGGGCCCGTTTTCTTCGGTTGTGTCCATCAGGGCAATATTGACGACGACGTGATAAGCGGGCGGCGACAGGCCGGCCTCGGGAAAAAGTGCAGCCACGTCGGAGTGTACCGGCTGGTAGTGCGAGCCTGGGAGGCAAGTGTTAGAGGCGAAATAAGGACAGATGCAATCGGCGCCAAGCAGCGCGTCGACAACCGGCATGGCCAGTGGATGGCTGACGACCCGTTCGTCGCTAAACGGATGGCGAAACGGCAGGTCCAGCCGGTGATGGTTGTAAGTGGGGCGCGGCGCGGGGTTAAGCATATAGCGATCGAAAAGCGCCATATAGGCATCGCGTAGCTCGTCGAGAAAACCAGGGTCGAGGACACTCTCAAACAGAATGTAGCCATTGGCTTTAACCTGCTGCACGGCGGCTGCCAGCGAATCGGGTCTTAACTGATTGCTACGGATTTCCTGCTCGGTCAGCTTCATCGGCCTCTCCTGGATTGAACACAACCGAACAACATGCTTCGACAAATACGCCGAATGCCGCTAAGTCTATACGGCAGATCGGCAATGTCAAGAGGCGTGATTTCTGCACATCCGAAGGCGCTAATTTCGCTTACGGGATGGAGGGAGGCTGACCAAGGAGAATTGCAGAGAGCATCAGCCCAGCCTGCACAATGGCGCTGACAGCTGCCAGTCCCGCGTGCCGGCCGATATCGCCGCCGAAACGCCAATCCATCACAATTCCGGTAAGTAGGAAAGCGATGGCAGCGGGGATGAGAAAGAATCCAATACTGAATCCACCCAATATGACGAACGTCGCCAAGACGCCGGCCGAGATCCAGGGGGCCACAGTCCAGCGCGTATCGTCGTCTGTCTGAATTACCACGGCCGCAATTGACAACATTCCCAACGACGCGATTTCAATAAAATAGAGGCCGGGCAAAGGAAAGAGTTCATGCTGATCGGGGACAACAAGGATTGGAACGGCGACGCAGTTCATTGCGCCAATGACGCCTAAAATCCACTCTAGGACACGAGCGATGCCTCTGCTGCTTGACTGAGAAGTCATGGTCAGAATTCTCTTGCATTTAAATCATTCAATTTAGATTAAACGCATTATAGGTAAGCTACTTATCCGTTGTCAAGCGTAATTGCAATCAGCTTAGATTCTACATAGCACCGCTTTCCTCAACTAAGACATGCTCCTCTTGTTCGGGAGGAGTTGCGCAAAGGAATGTGGGTCAGTGTAAACCTATCGACTAATAGAGCACTAGAAAAGCGTACGTCATGAGACTCCCCATCAGAAAAAAAATGATCAACAGCAGTATCCAGCTAACGATGTCGAACGACTGGAGCGGTAACTCGGTCGCCTCGCGGTGCGCCCCCGCGCGACGTGCGATCCAGTTCCCGGCCACAAAAGCGGCCAGCACTACTATCAAAATTGCAAAAAGCTCTATTATTGCCGGACCGCGTAAGGCTGCGGACATATTGATAGCACCATACTGACAGCGACGGAGGAGGCTCAGGTCATTACAGAAAGGGAGGCGCCGACCTATTATCGCCGCCTCCCCTGAAAAAATATTAGAGTGCGAAACCCTACTTTAGTTTGAAATAAGCCACAAGCATCGAGCCATCTAGAGTTTCGACCGTGACCTTATAGCAGAAGCCGGCTTTCCCCTTTGGCGTCTGCCAATTGTAGATGAACTGGCCTGCTGCCTCGTCATAGCGCAGCATAGTGGCTCCGCTGGCGAGCAATTCCACGGTGTCTTCAGAGCCACCTGAGCAGGCAGACTGTATTGCCTTAAGCGGCTGCTTGATAATGCTCACGTCTGTCAATTCTGCGGCAGCAAAGACCTCGAATTTCAGAGGTACCGTAGAGCCGTTCTTGACGGTATTCCACACGGTCGGGCCACCGGCGGGGGTCATGTCGACGGGACTATAAAAACCGGAGAGGGTCCAGGCAAGGACAGTGTAGGACAGGATACTCAAGTCGGTGTTTTCAGCGTTATCGATGGCTGTCGCGGTGAGTGTGTGCGTGCCGACGGTCGTGGCATAACCGCTCACGGAGCAGGACGCCAGTCCTGAAAGGGCGTCTTCGGCTGTGCAGTTCGGCGCCGTAGGAACGTTACCAAAGAAGTAGCTGTCGCCGTCGCTTATGTTACCGGTAAAGGCGATGTTGGTCGGCGCGGTCATATCGATTTTGATGCCACTTTCCGTGTGGGATGCAGTGTTACCGGCCAGATCTTCGCACGCACCGATGACAGACTGGTTAGCGCCTTCTCCGCTGACAATCTGTAGGACGGTCGAGTGAACTGGGCCGGAAACGCTATCAGTGCAGCTCCATTCCACCGTAACCGGACTATTGTTCCAACCGTTGCCGTTGGGAGCAGGAGTACGGCTAAACAACGTGATTTCCGGCGCAGTGGTGTCGATATTGATGCCACTTTCCGTGTGGGATGTAGTGTTGCCGGCACGATCTTCACACACGCCGGTCACCGATTGCCCGGCGCCTTCGCTGCTAACAGTCTCCGTGATGGTGGATGCAACCACGCCGGAAGCGCTGTCACTGCAGCTCCAGGTTACGGTAATCGGGCCGTTATTCCATCCGTGGGCGTTAGCGGCGGTACGACTTGACAAAGTAATTTCGGGCTCGGTGGTATCAACAATCGTATACATTTCGGACGCTACGACGTTCAGGCCACCTTGATCGGTATAGCTACAGCTAGCCGACTGGGAGCCCAACCCGTAGGCGGAAAGGGGACCAGATATCGCGCTGAGCGTCGCCGGAAAAGTCGAAGGGCCGTCTTCTGCATCTGTAACGGAACACCCCGCCGCCGGCACAGCGCCAATCTCATACTCGGCACCTTCCGTGATGCCCGTCACAACCACGGTTGGAGGGGTGTTCGGCGGTGGAGCTACG
>JAICPS010000358.1 GCA_025929715.1 Anaerolineae bacterium
AGACCGCTTCGATGATCAGCTCCTTGTCTACAGCGTGGTTGAGCGCCTGGCGCACCTCGACGCTGGAAAAGAGGGGATCGGCAACGTTGAGCTGCAGCCACATTGGCTCGGTGCTGGGCACCGTCCTGACGCTGATGCCGGGCGTCTGGGAGAGCGTGTCGACCAGCTCGTTAGGCACGGATTGGATGATATCCACTTCGCCGGAAAGCAGTGCTGCGGCGCGGGTGGAGGCTTCGGGAATCACACGGAAAATGACGCGGTCGAGCGCGGCGAGCCCCACGGGTTCGAGGTCCGGGCTGCCGCCCCAGTAGTCGTCAAAGCGTTCCATCACGATCTGGTCGTCAAGCTGGCCTTCGACGAACTGGAAGGGGCCGGTGCCGATAGGATGGGCGATGAAGCCTTCGGTGCCTACTTCTTCAAGATAGTCTTTGGGTACAATCTGCTGGTGGACCAGCAGTTGCATGGCGGGCGGCCAGACGCCGCTGAAATTGAGGCGAACAGTGTAATCGTCCACCTGCTCGACTGATTCCAATGGGGCAATGAGGCCTTTGCGTGGCGACGTGTGCGGTTCGGGAAATTCGATGGCGTTTTCGTCGATGATGCGTTCAAAGGTGAAGACCACGTCTTCGGCGGTCATATCCTCGCCGTTGTGGAAGGTGACGCCCTGGCGCAAGGTGACTTCCAGGGTAGTTTCGTCGACCCAGTCCATCGATTCGGCCAGCTCAAGATGCACGCCGCTGCGCGTGTCGCGCGTGACAAGCCCGTCGAACATGTTGCGGATGACGGTTTCCGAGGCACGGCTGCGGTGATCGGCGGGATCGAGGGATGTGGGGCTCTCGGAGAGGGCCACAATGAAGATAGAGCGACCGGGTTCCGGTGTGTTGGTGACCACGACTTCGCGCTCGACCTCAACCTGGACCTCGACGGTCTCGACGACGGTCACTGATTCGCCTTCGACCATGCGTGTGACTTCACGGGTCTCAATAACCGTCTCTACCTGGGGTTGCGGGCTACAGGCCACCAGAACAGTGAGTGCGAGTAGCACCATGAACAAAATAACGTTTCTGCCGAACAACTGGAATTTCATCATCTTTCTTCCCTCCTTATTTATTTGTTGAACGGTATGCTAACAGCAACGGGCTCGTCCTCTTCAACCTGTAACGGTACCAATTCACGGTGCATGACGCGCAAGGCGCGCTGTGGATCGATGCGCCCGTAGAGCCCGCCCAGGATGGAGACTAGGTAGGAGGCATCCAGCAAGACGGGGCCCTGGGGGCGCAGAACGTAAGGTTCGTCCGCGCGGCGCAAGGCGCCCGCGGCGATCAGGCCCAGATCGTCGATCAGGTCGGGATTACTGCTCTTCATCTTATGGTAGATCGCGCCGCCGATGAGCAGGGTGGTTACGGGCTGGTTGAAGAAGTTGACGCCGTACTGCATGAAGTAGGTTTCAGTTTCTTCGACGTAGCCGAGGTTGCGGCGGGTGGCGACGGCCATGATTTCGCTGGCAAGGAAGGAACGAGCAGCGTTTTCCAGGCGCGAGCGGGGCATTTGCAGCGGGTGCGCCGATACCCAGGTCAGGTAGCTTTCGAGATCTACGGCGAAGCCGTCGCCGTTTGACGAGACGAACCGGGCAAAGGGATCCTGAGCATCGACACCGGCAGACTGGAACTGGCGCGCGAGGAAAGCGTTCAAATCGCGGGCCATGTGCCCCTGCTGGAAACGCTCCAGCTCCTTGACGTTTTCGGCGTTGTAGCTAAGGCCGTATTTGCCTTCGACGCGGCGGTAAGCCAGGGGTGTGTTAGGCGTTTTGAGGATGGTGCGCTTCAATTTCTTGCGGCGTTCGTCGCCGGGGTATGTATAGAGCGGGTTGTCCTGGACGTTCGAGTAGAAGTCGGTGGTAGCGCCGCCGATATCCAGGGCCATGATGTTGCCCAGGCCGGGCTGGTCGCCGTAGCCTTTGGCCAGCAGGTTGATGCCACGGAAAGCAGCGCGGGGTGTGGGAATGAACTTTTCGCTCATGTACTCTTCGACGACGTCGAACCCTTTGCCGCGAATGATGACGGTCTGAAACAGCTCGCGGATGGCTTCGTTGACAACTTCGATGCGGAAGTTATTGACTTCGGGCATTACATTTTCGGTAAGGCGCACGTCCACGCCGCTGTCGCCGAGAATGCGCTCGATTTCGGCGCGACAATCCTGGTTGCCGGCGTAGATGACGGGCACGCCGTAACCGGTATAGGATGCGTGACGCGCGTGTTCGGCCAGCATGCGAGCGTTATGAATCTGGGTAGCGGTATCGCCCCCAAAATCCACGCCGCCGGCGAGCAGGATGATTTCGGGCTGGTCTTCTTCGTAGATGCGGCGGGCCTGTTCGGGGGCCAGCATGCCATCGTAGCTGTTGAGAAGCTTGGCGCCGGCGGTGAGCGCGGCGAGGTCGGCCGCAAATCCGCTCTCTTGTTTGACCAGGCTGACGGTGACCATCTTGAGCCCGCCTTTGGCGCTGGAGCAGGGCAGGCGGACGTCGAAGCTGTTCATGGCCTTTTGCAGAGGCTGCCAATCGCCCCGCTCTTCGCACTGCTCGAGGACGCCCAGGCCGCCGGCCAGACCGACGCGCAAATCGTCGGGGGTGGTGGGCACATAGCGCAGCTCAAACTGCTCTGTCCGAGCATCAAAGAGGCCGATCTTGGTGAAGGTACTGCCAAAGTCGACGACGAGGGCTTTGATGGCGTCGAGATCACCTTGGTGAAGGCCCAGGCGACGGCGGGCGCCGGCAACGACGACGTCGTCGATGGGCTCGACGTCGTCGGAGATGTAGTTTGCATCGTCGGCGCGCTGCACGGATTCGTCGAAATACCAGGGGAAGCGACTGCGCACCAAATCGACGCGCTGGAACTCGCTCTCAACCTTCGTGCCGTAGATTTCGTCGGCGCGACACATGCCGTCTACGACTTTGGTGCGGCAGTCGCCGGCAAGCTCATAGCGGCGGTCGATGACGGTGATGTGCGGCGCCTGATAGAGGCCGGTCTGCAGGCCGAGGTCCATGGTGTCGGGGCTGATCAGGCCACAGATGCCGGTGCGATAGTTGCTTTCGTCCACGAGAGAGAGAAGGATGGTTTCGAAGTTCTGTTGCGGATTTTCGGCCGGCTCGTTGGCCCATTCCCAGAAGTTTTCGACGGTGATGGGGCCGCGATAACCGCCCAGCAGGGCGCCATGGAGAAGGTTGTACATAGCGCCTTCTTTTAGCTCACGCTTGCGTTTCTGGACGACGGGGTCGGCCCAGATGTCGGGTACGTGGCCTTTCTTGAAGTCCCAGCATACCTGCTTGGTCAGCTCGCAAGATTCGATGATGTCTTCGGCTTTGGCCTCGTGATGGGCCTCGGGGAACGAGACGACGTGCAGGATGTCCGGGTCCATGTAAAGCTGAGTGTAGACGCCGAAGGCGAGGTGCCCCTTGGCCTGGTGCAGATTGGGCGGGAAGCTGGGCAGGCCCGAGCGCGTTTCGCGAATGATGTTGAAGTCGAAGTGGCGGGTGAGGGGTTCGATCAGCTCGTAGGACGCTTTCATCTTGGCCAGGTCGTCCATGGCGCTGATTTCGGGCGGCAGCTCGAACATCATTTGCATGACGTAATGTTTGATGCCCATCTTGAGGGCGATGACGGCGACCAGGGCGTGGTCTGTGACTTGCATGTCGTCGGAAGCGTAACGCAGGCCCCACTGGTGGGGATCATTGATCTCGAGGGGTTTGCCCTGCTCGGCCCACCAGCGAATGGTGTCGTAATGTTCGCGGAAGCTGTCACGAATGGCGATTGGCCCGCGCCCGTCCAGCTCGTTGTAATAGAAAATGGGAACGGCGGGGAAACACATGTTGAGGTGTTCTTCCCATAGCTGAGCCAGCGTTACCAGCTCGTCGGTGCCGGTGTAGATGCGGGTCATTGGGAAGTTGCCGCGCCGCGAGGCGGCCTTCAGGCGCTGGAGATCCTGCACGGTGCGGATGGGGGCGCCGCCCTGGCCGCGCAAATAGCGGTCCGGGTCTTCTTCGCCGCGAATGAACTTGGCCAACATTTCCTGCGACGGCTGGTCGGGGGCCAGGGAAACGATTTCAAATGCGCCGGCGTCGGCCAGCTTTTCGATGGCCTTGATGGTCGGTTCGATGGTTTCGTCGGCAATGCCGATGTGGGCGCGAATAATGGGCCGGTCCTCAAGCTCGCGCACCTGGCGGATGCGCTCCACGAGAAAGTCGGACCATTCGGTTTCGTCGATGTGTTTTTCGGTCGTGAGTCCCTGCGCAAAGTCATCCAGCTCTTCCATGCTGATGTAGTCGTCGGCGACCAGCGCAAAAAAGTTGTGGAAGTGCTCGCGCCGGCGAAAGTCTGCGCCCACGGCCTGCAGATCGAAATGGCGTTCTTCGTCGGGAGTGAACTCGTCGGGCTCCAGAGGAGCGCCGGTCATGGCGCGCACGACGTTGGCAGCGGGACGCAGGCCGCTGAAGGCATAGCGGATGCCGCTGTCACGGGGATGGATACCATACTTCGTCGCCAGCTCCACGAATTCGGTGATCAGCTTGTCCACGTGCAGGTCACCCAGACGCATAGAGATACCCACGACCTCGGGACGGGCTTCGCGAATCTTGTTGATGACCTCGGGGATTGGGACGGCAGGTCCCAGTTTTACGGAGACGTAGCCCAACCCCTGGTCTTCCATCCAATCGGCAAACCCTTCCACGCCGAGGTTGTGGACACAGGCGCCGATGGCGCCGACCATAACCCGCCGTTTTGGTTGCTCGCTGGGAAAATCCTTAGCCTGGAGAGTCATACGACTTCGTGCCTCCTTTAGCGCTGATCGTCGAGTTAAGATCAGGCATGAGTGACCACATTCCAATCACGTAGTTCAGCGATGCTGGTGATGCCGTAGGATTGCGGGGCGCGCGCGCGGGGAATGTCGGGACCAGACAAAGCGCCGTCGACCAGATAGCGCTGGCCCAGGCGAACCTGCGCCCAGATGATTACGTCGTCGATGGCCGGGGTTTCCGCGCCGGCAAGCTGGGCGATTCCGCGCAGAACCACCAGTCCAAAGGGAACGTCCTCGCTGAGGTAGCGGGCGGTAAAGTCCACGGCGTAC
>JAICPS010000452.1 GCA_025929715.1 Anaerolineae bacterium
AGCTTGCCTGGTGATGGCGATGTGCGCGCCAAATACGCGCTTCTAACGTGGGATGGCGAACGATGGCAAATCGAGTACCGCCGGCTGGATTACGACGTTAAGAGTGAGGTTGGAGCGTATCAAAACATAAAACCACCGGGGTGGGAGGAGATGGTGGAAGTTCTGGATATGGCCTACGAAGAGGAAGAGTAGCATGAACGTCAATTATGCGGATAAACCCTGGCTTCGTCATTACGATGAGGGTGTTCCTCATGAGGTCGAAATCCCAGAATATCCTCTGCACGAATTCCTAAGAAAATCGGCTTCGTCTTTCCCCGAGCAGACGGCTATGATCTTTCGTGGCTCGCGCATCAACTATCGCCAGCTCGACGAGTTGACGGACGCGCTGGCGAACGGGCTGGCCGCCGGTGGCTTCCAGAAAGGCGATCGCGCCGTCATATACATGCCCAACATCCCACAATTTGTCATTTCCTACTTTGGAATCATGAAGGCGGGTGGCATCGTCATCGCCACAAACCCTCTGTACAGCGAACGAGAACTTGAACACCAACTCGCAGATTGTGGCGCTGAAACTGTCTTCGTGATGACACTCTTTTACGACCGGTTAAAGAACGTACAAAAAAGAGGAGCCACGAACGTCAAAAGGGTCGTCGTCACCAACGTCAAGGAATATTTTCCGCCTCATCTCAAACTTCTTTTCACACTGGCCAAAGAAAAAAAAGACGGTCATCGCATTCAAAAAGACGCCGAAGACGTCTGGTTCCAGGACTTTCTCGCCGCAGGTCGCCAGTCGCCGGCCGCGAACGTAGAGGTTAACGGCGACGATCTGGCACTGCTGCAATATACGGGTGGGACCACGGGCGTCGCCAAGGGCGCAATTGGGCACCATCGCAACCTGGTTGCAAACACCCTCATGCTGAAAGCGTGGTTTCCTGGCCTGGAAGCGAGCAAAGAAATCATACTTACCGCTCTTCCCCTATACCACTCGTATGGCATGAACACGACAATGAACCTGGCGGTGGCGATGGCGGGCACGATGATCATGATTGTCAATCCGCGCGACCTGAAGGATTTACTGGGCAGTATCAATAAATACCGGCCCACGTTGTTTCCCGGACTTCCCGCGCTCTATATCGCCATCAACAACCATCCTGACGTGATTGCCGGCAAATATGTACTTGGATCGATTCGCGCCTGCATTTCAGGCTCGGCGCCCCTCCTACTGGATACGAAGATGCGATTCGAAGAACTGACCGGCGGGAAGCTTGTGGAAGGATATGGGCTCACAGAGGCGCACGTGGCTACGCACGCCAATCCGGTCCACGGGCAGAATAAGCCGGGAATTGGTCTGCCATTGCCGGGCATCGAAGCCAAGATCGTCGATCCGGAAGATGGCGAACGCATCGTACCAATGGGGGAACTCGGCGAACTGGTTATTAAGGGCCCCTGTATCATGACAGGTTACTGGCAGATGCCCACGGAAACGGCCAACGCGCTTCGCGATGGCTGGCTCTATACCGGCGACGTGGCGCGCATGGACGAAGAAGGCTACTTTTACATCGAAGATCGCAAGAAGGATATGATCATCGCCAGCGGTTTTAACGTCTATCCACGCGAGGTAGAAGAGGTGCTGGCCAGCCATCCGGACGTTCTGGAAGTGGCGGTCGCGGGCATCCCTGACGAAAAGCGCGGCGAAACCGTAAAAGCATGGGTCGTGAGGAAACCGGATTCGACGCTCACCGAACAGGAGCTGATCGAATGGAGCAAGGAGCGCCTTGCAAAGTTCAAGTACCCACGGCTGGTCGAGTTCCGAGACCAACTGCCGCGAACGACCGTGGGTAAAGTTCTGAAGCGTGAACTCGTCAAAGAATCTCCATAAATGGGTACTCTAAATCCAAATATCCCGGCCCCTGAATTGTCGAGGTTAATGACCACAGCGGCCGCGGAGCGAGACGAATTTGGACAGAAGTACTTGACGCCCCAACTGCTCCTGCACAGCATTTTGCGCGACGAGTCGTCGGCCGCTTATCAGATCTTGCAGCAATTGGCGCAACAGCGCGGGTTTAAGCTTGAAGAGCTGAACGAGCGAGTTGAAACCATGGCGCGCCATGCGCCGGGCCGTGACGCCAACTTTAATTTTACCGACGATTTTGGCAAAGACATCCCGCTCGCCGAAGAGACGCTGGTCGTGTTGGACGAAGGGTTATCCGTGGCGCAGGCGCGTGACGAGTTAAAAGTGACGAGTGGCCATGCGCTGGCAGCGATGGCTGACATAAAGGTGACGACCTACGGTGTCTTGCAAAAGCTGGGTATTTCCCAGGCAGCCATCGTCGCGCTGCTTGACGAAGTGGCGGAGGATGGTGCGCCGGTCATACACGACTACGTGCAGGAAGCACGCGACGGCAAGGCGCAACCAGTCTATCAGAGGGAATCCCTACTCCGCGAACTGTTGGGCCTGCTGTCTCTCGCCAGCCGCCGGCACGTGATTCTGGTGGGGCCGGAAGGCGTTGGCAAACGGACGCTGGCCTACAGCCTGGCGTTATTGATGGCCGAAGGCCGTAGACCCTCCGACCTGCGGAGCCTGGTACAAATCAACGAGACCGCTCTCCTCGAAAATCCATTGGCAGCTATGCGCGTGGGCATGCGGCGCGCCAGCGGAGGTATCTTGCTGGTTCCCCGAATCGAGCGCTTCTTTGCCGACCGGCTGCGGTCGCGTTTCCCCGAACAGGTGAGCCGTGAACTGCACAAGGCGATCCTCGGCAGCGAGCAGATTGTTCTGGGAACGACATCGCCAGGCGACTACGAGCGGCTGGTTCAAGATCCACTGATTCGTCAGAATACGCAGCGCCTGGACGTTCCACCGGCGGGGCGTGATGAAACCGTGGCGGTGCTTTCATATCACAAACAACGGCTGGAACAGGAATACGAGATCGAAGTCTCACGTGAGGCCTTAGCCACAACGGCCACCCTGGCGGACCAGTACATAAAGAACGTCGCACTGCCTGCCAGCGCCGTGCAACTGGCCGACCGCGCTGCGGCGCAAGTACGCATGGCGATGCAGGGGCAAGCCGCTCGCCTTGGTGAAGCGTCGAGCATCAACGCGGACGGTCGTCTGGATGCGGATGACGTTTTGGTCGCCGCCAGCCAGATGACCGGCATTCCCCTATCCAAACTAAGCGCCGACGAACAAAGCCGATACGCAAACATGGTCGACCACCTACACCGGCGCATCATTGGCCAGGAAGAGGCGGTTGTCGCCGTCAGCCGCGCCGTGAAAATTGCTCGTGTAGGACTACGCGATCCGAAAAGGCCAATCGGCTCGTTCCTTTTTCTCGGTCCGAGTGGGGTGGGTAAGTCGGAGCTGGCCAAGGCGCTGGCCGAATTCATGTTTGGCTCGGAGGAGGCGATGCTTACGCTGGATATGAGCGAGTACCAGAATGAAGGCAGCGTCAATCGGCTCATCGGCGCTCCGCCAGGGTACGTGGGATACGAGGGCGGCGGACAGCTTACGGACCACGCTCGCGAGCATCCCTATAGCGTCATTCTGTTCGACGAAGTTGAAAAGGCGCACGAACGCGTGTTCGACGTCCTTTTGCAAGTTTTGGACGAAGGCCGGCTGACGGATGGGCAGGGGCGCACCGCGACGTTTAGCGAGGCCGTCATCATCATGACGAGCAATCTCGGCGCCCGCCACCTCCTGGTACCCGTAATTGGCGAGCGCGAGCGGCAATTGGTGATGGACGAAGTGCACAGCTTCTTCCGTCCCGAGTTTCTTAACCGCCTGGACGACATAATCTTTTTCCACCAGCTGACCGGTGAGCAGCTGGCGCAGATACTTGATTTAATGTTGAAGAAGGAGCTGGAGCTAGCAGAGAGGCAAGGGATTCAAGTGGTAGTTACCCCTGCCGCCCGGCGATGGATGCTCGCGCAAAATGACGAACCACATTTTGGGGCGCGTCCCTTGCGACGTATTATCAGCCGTTACTTACGCGAGCCGCTGGCAAATTTTCTGCTGACGGAAAAGCGGCAGG
>JAICPS010000312.1 GCA_025929715.1 Anaerolineae bacterium
CTCTGTGTAATGCTTTTGGACAAGCCAATCGTTTGTTCTCCAACTGATTTGAAACACACCTTTCGGTAAATCGCGCCACGAAATCGCATTTCGCACTACGTTGTAGTGAAGGAGGCATATGTCTGACATCGTCGTCATTGGTAGTCTGAACATGGATCTCGTAGTGCGCGCGGGGCGGATGCCGGCCGCAGGCGAGACGATCGTGGGCAGTGAGTTCAAGCTAATCCCCGGCGGCAAGGGGGCTAACCAGGCTGTTGCGGCAGCGCGGATGGGTGGCGCGGTGAGCATGGTCGGCCGGGTCGGTGGCGATCCGTTCGGCGAGACGCTGCGCGGGTCGTTGTCTGAGCAAGGCGTGGACGTGGGCCGGGTGCGCGTGGACGAGGACGCCCCGACAGGCACGGCGTTTATTGTGGTAGAGGAAGGCGGCGAGAACCGCATCATCATCGTGTCCGGCGCCAACGGCCGCGTGGGCGCGGACGATTTGCGCGAGGCAGAGCCGCTCATCGCCGCGGCGAAGGCGATGGTGCTGCAATTTGAGGTTCGGCTGGAGACGGTGGAGCAGGCCATGCGTGTGGCCAGGGAGCATGACGTGCCCGTCATCCTCAATCCCGCTCCGGCCTACGAGGTGTCTCTCGATTTTCTCCATGGCCTGAAATACCTGGTGATGAACGAAACGGAGTGCGAGACTATTACAGGCATTTCTTGCGACGAGTCGGAAGCGGTGGAGGATGCCGCCGATCTGCTGCGGCGCAAAGGCGTAGAGACCGTGATCATCACGCTCGGCGCCAATGGCGCGCTGGTTGCCGCGGGCGGAGGCATCGAGCACGTGCCCGGCTATCCGGTTGAGGCGCTAGATACGACGGCAGCGGGCGACGCCTTTGTGGGCGCGCTGGCGGCTTCCGTAGCGCGCGGCAAGCCGCTGGCGGAAGCCGTGCGTCTGGCCAACGCGGCCGGCGCCATCACCGTCACGCGCTTCGGCGCGCAGCCATCGTTGCCCACGTGGCAAGAGGTAGCGGGATTTTTAGAGGAGCGGGGTTGATTTTGGTAGTATAATGATTTGGACACAGGGGTCTCTGTTTACACAGAGATTCACACTGCTTTTGACACACAGACACACTGAGATGGTTCATCTCTGTGTCACTATTGTGCTTTCGCCAAGACGCTGGGACCGTTCTTTATGCAGCCGTCCCTATTAGCAACCAAACTGAGAGTTCCGCCACTGGCGCGCCACGCGTTGCGCCGTGATCGGCTCGTCGATGCGCTGGAGCAGGGAATTACGGGCTACAGGCTGGCGCTGGTTGCCGCGCCGGCCGGTTATGGCAAGACCACGCTGCTGGCGCAGTGGGCGCACGCGACTGACCTTGCGGTTGCCTGGCTGTCGTTGGGCGAAGAAGACGACGACGTCGAGCGCTTTTTTCGCTACCTGCTGCGGGCGTGGGAGGATGCGCAGCCGGGGGTGATGGACAGCCCCCTTGGCGTGTTGTTGGGCTCAATGATGCCGGACAGCAAAGCGGTGCTCTCTGCCTTCATCAACACAGCCGACGACGCGCCTCGTGATACCGTATTTGTACTCGACGATTATCACCTCATCGAAGAGCCCGCCATCCACGACGCGCTGACCTTCCTGCTGGACCACCTGCCGCAGACGCTGCACTTTGTGCTGGCCTGCCGGGGGGAGCCGCCGCTGCCGCTCGCCCGCTACCGGGCGCGGCGACAGCTATTGGAGTTGGGCCCCCAGGATCTGAACTTTTCGGCGGACGAGACCGAGGCGTTTCTGAACGAGAATATGGGCCTCGAGCTGGCCGAGGATGACACCCGCAGGCTGCAAGGGGAGTTGGAAGGGTGGGTCGCGGGTCTCCAACTGGCCGCCTTAAGCCTGCAGCAGCGCCGCGACGAAGGGCGGCGGCCCCTGATCAGCGGACGGCATCGCTTTATCGCCGACTATTTCGGCGAAGACGTACTGGCGCAATTGCCGGAGAACACACGGCGCTTTCTTTTACAGACGGCCATTCTGGAGCGGCTGTGCGGGCCATTGTGCGACGCGGTCACCGGCGGAGAGGGCGGGCAGGCGATGTTGGAAACCCTGGAGCGGGAGAATCTATTTCTCGCGCCCTTGGACGAAAGCCGCGAGTGGTTTCGCTATCACCGGCTCTTTGCCGATTTTCTTCGTGAAGAGGGTAAGCGCCGCCTGTCCGGCGAGCTTGCCGCGCTCCATCGCCGCGCTGCCTGGTGGTATCTGGAGCACGACCTGCCGGAGCCGGCGTTTCAGCACGCGCTTGCCGGGGATGATGCTGAACTCGTGATTCGCATCATCGAACGCTACTTGAATATCATGCTGAACTCCGGCGAGCTCAAGATTGTCATGCGGTGGCTCGACTCGCTCCCGGCGGCGTGGTTCTCCGCTCACCCGGTGCTCGACCTTGCCCGGGCGGGCACGCTGGCCTATACCGGCGCCTTCGATGCCGGTCTCCGCAGCATTGACGACGTTGAACAGCGGTTGACACTCGTAGAGGGCGAAGATGCGCGCTGGCAATTGGCAATGGTAAAGGCTGTTCGATGCTTCATGGCATGCGTTCAGAACGACGTGGCGCAAGCAGAGGTCCTGGCTTATCAGGCGCTCCCGGATTTGCGAGAAGAGAGTCTTTCCTTTCGAGCCAGCATCTACCATGCGCTGGGGGATAGTTACCGCCGGAATGGGCGCTGGGAGGAAGCGAAGGCGTGCTACCTCAAGGTGCCGAGGGTCATCGACGTGCCCGGCTTCCATTTGCAAGCAGTCATACAGTCAGCTCATGTGTTTGGCGCGCTGGCGGATCTCGAGCTGCTGCAAGGACGGCTGCGGAATGCTGCCGGCTATTGGAAAAAGGCGCTGGCCGCGATCCAGGAACAAGAAAGTTGGGGTCGTATTGAGCTTCCGGTCATTGGGTGGGTGTACATTCGAATGGCCGAGATTCTATACGAATGGAACGAGCTGGAGGAGGCTGCGACGCAACTGGCCCGCGGACTGGAACGAGCTAAGCTAGGCGGCGATCCTCAGACGCTGATCGCCGGCTACTTGCTGGCAGGCCGTCTGAAGCTGACGGCGGGTGACCTCGAGGCGGCGGGCGAGCGCCTGGAGCACGCACGCCCACTGATCGAGAACGCCCCGTTCCCGGACTGGGTAAGCCGCTTTGAACGTTTTCAGCTCGAATTCTGGCTGGCCCAAGACAGGCTGCGGGCTGCCGTTGACTGGGCAGACGAAGCTGTCCATGGTGAAGACTCTCGTCTGCAAGACCGTCGTCCAACCACCAGGCTGTCGTCAACAGCCGCGGTTACGACGAACGAAGAGACGCAACTGGCAATAGCTCGCGCGCTGATTGTCAAAGGGGATGGGCCATCCATTGAGCGGGTGCTGGCGCTTCTCGAGCGCCTGCTGGAGGCGGCGGAAGCAGAAGGGCGGATGGCCGTTCTCGTCGAGGCGCTGGCGCTCCAGGCCCTGGCACACTGGCGTCGCAACGAAGAAGCAAGCGCAATGACATCACTGGAACACGCCCTACGACTGGCCGAACCCGAAGGTTACCTACGCCTCTTCGTCGACCTGGGGCTGCCCATGGCGCGGCTGCTGCAGGAAGCCCGCTCGCGTGATGTGCTGCCGGAGTATGTGCAGGCGCTGCTAGAAGCTTTCGGGCAAGGGCCGGCTCTGGCTACGACAGAGTACGAGATGCTGCCGGAGCCGCTGACGCCCCGCGAACAGGACGTGCTGGAGCTGCTCGCGGCGGGATTGACCAACCGCGAAATTGCGGAGGAGCTCGTCGTTTCGCCAGAAACGGTGAAGAAGCATGCGGGCAACATCTACGGCAAGCTAGGGGCGGGGAACCGGACCGAGGCGGTGGCCCGGGCGCGAGAGCTGGACCTGTTGAACTGATTGACGCATCGTCGTCCAGTTTGCAAATTTGAGGAACGTTACCCACTCATATACCCCGTTAGGGGCATGACGTGCACCAGGCTCTCCTTTATCCTGGAATTAGATTCAACCCAAAGTCCAGAAAAAGGAGTAGTGTGATGAGCAACGAGATGGTTAGCTATGACACGATTGTTATCGGCGGCGGGCAGGCCGGACTGTCAATCGGCTATTTTCTGAAGCAGCAGGGGCGCGATTTTATGATTTTGGACGCCGGCGAGCGCATCGGCGACTCCTGGCGCAACCGCTGGGACTCGCTGCGTCTTTTCACGCCCGCACGCTACAACGCGCTGGCCGGCATGCATTTTCCGGCCCCGAGCGACGCTTTCCCGACCAAGGATGAGATGGCCGACTACCTGGAGTCGTACGCGGCGCACTTCGAACTTCCTGTGCGCCTGGGCGTGCGCGTGGACAGGCTGTGGAAGGAAGGGAATCGTTTCGTCGCGACGGCAGGCGACCTCCAGGTCGAAGCGAACAACGTGGTCGTCGCAATGGCCAATTTCCAACGCGCCCGCGTCCCTGCGTTCGCCGAGGATCTACAATCCGGGATTGTCCAATTGCATTCCAGCGAGTACGCCAATCCCTCTCAATTGCAGGACGGGGACGTGCTGATCGTCGGCGCAGGGAACTCGGGGTCTGAAATAGCCATGGAACTGGCGCGTAACGGGCGCCGCGTGTGGATGTCAGGCCGCGATGTGGGCCAGATTCCGTTCCGTATCGATAGCCGGGCGGCGCATCTCGTCTTGATAAGGTTGGTGCTCCGCTTCTTGTTCCACCGGCTGCTCACGGTGGATACGCCGATGGGTCGTAAATTACGGCCGAAGGCGTTAGCGCATAGCGGGCCGCTGATCCGGGTCAAACGAGACGATATGGCGGCCGCCGGAATCGAACGTGCTCCCAGGACGGTTGGCGTGCGCGACGGCTTGCCGGTGCTGGAGGGTGATCGCGTCCTGGACGTGGCCAACGTCATCTGGTGCACCGGGTACCATCCGGGCTTCTCGTGGATCGACCTGCCGGTCCATGGCGAACACGAGCCGCTGCACGAACGCGGGGTCGTGGAAAGTGAGCCGGGCCTATACTTTGTCGGGCTTCATTTCCAGTATGCCGTCTCCTCGACGATGATTCATGGCATCGAGCGCGATGCTCGGTACGTGGCCGATGATATCGCCGCCCGTTCGGCGCAGGCCGCTACCCCAGATGTGGCGCGGTCGCTGTCGCCCGGCGAGGTGCGTGTCGCGTGATAGTAGACTGATTGTAACCGTTGCCAGGCCGTCGTCAGGAATCACTTTCTTTGGCCGTATTTTCTTTTGGTTACCAAGTTGCCAATGATCCCCCAATAATCATCCGCGCGAACAGGCTTCCGGCTCCCAGATAGAGCATATGAAATACACCTCGAGGATTTTGTGATTTTTGCTTCTCCGTACACATGGTGTTCTTCTTAATGACGATAGGCAGCCAGATACGGAAGAATCCAACCGGATCGGAACGAAGGGTCAAAATTAGGGATCGAGAGCGTCCGTGTCGTGGCTTAATCAACTTCCACCATGACCACGCCGTCGGGACGCGAATAGTAATCCTGGGCTGACAGCGCGGCAATGGTGTTGTCGTCAGGCGACCACACCGGATGCTCGAAATGGCCACGCGCGAGGAGTTGTAGGCGGCCAGTCCTGGCGTCGACCAGCCACAACCCTTCTGTTCTCGCAAAACCCCCGACGGTTGCGCCTATCGCAATCCAGCGACCGTCAGAAGACCAGGTTGGAACGGAAGGGCGAACCAGGTCAGGTACCAGAAGTTGACCGGACTTCA
>JAICPS010000643.1 GCA_025929715.1 Anaerolineae bacterium
CCTTTAACTCGCATGCGCTTTACCAAAGCTGCCACCCGGTGCTGCTCAGTATCTGGGTCCTGCCCTGGACGACGCTGTACCTGGTGCGGGCCACGTCGTACAACGATTTTGTAAATCGTTCCAAAGCGCGGGCCAAGCCGTACAACGATTTTGCAAATCGTTCCCCAGTCCGCAACGCCCTCATCGCCGGCTTCTTCGTCTTCCTCGCAGCGCTGATCAGCGTGCTGATGCTCATCATTCTCGCCCTGTGGCTGCTGCTCCTGCTGCTGGGCATGGTCATTGCGCGGCGCTGGCGTCTTAGCCATTGGCGGATTCTCGTCCTCTTCGCCCTCACCGGCGCGCTGTTGTCGCTGCCGCTTCTCTGGCCGCTGCTGCGAGAAGGGCTGATCGGCGGCGACAGCAGCTACCTGGTGGACCCCGCCGACGCGCTGGTGACCGACCTCGCTTCCCTATACACACCACACTGGGTGCAGTGGTACATCCGCGGTATGTACGTGGGGTTCATGCCCGCCGCCCTTGCGCTGCTGGCGCTCCTTTTGCGCCCGCGTCGCGCGCTGCCCTGGCTGGCCCTCTTCGTCGTGGCCCTGCTCTTTGCCATCGGTCCCGTACCCAGGCTGGACGGCGCGGCGCTGGAGGCCTATCTGCCCTGGTCCTACTGGCCCGCGCTTCTGTTGCGCAACACGTACCGGCTCAATATATTGGTGTCGTTGGGCCTGGCGATGCTCGTGGCCTATGGCTGGCTGGCGTTTCGCTCGCACCTACCACAGCGCCGCGTTTTGCACGCCGCGATAGGGCTACTGCTGGCGCTGTTTATCCTGGTAGAATACCTGCTGCCGCGCATGCCGTACACCGAGATTTCCGTGCCGACCTTTTACAGCCAGGTGCTGGCGCGCATGCCTCAGGACGTGGCCATCGCCATCGTGCCCACCGGCCGGCAGGTGGACAAGCCGCACCTCTATTACCAGACGGTGCACGGCCATCGTATGACCAACGGCGTTATCTCGCGCTCCGATGGCGGCACGGAAAGCTTCATCCGCAGCAACGCGCTGCTGCGCGCCGGGCATTACCACCTCCCGCCCTCGCCGCTGCCCGCCGACCCTACCATCGCCCTGCGCGACCTGGCGGACGCGGGCGTAGACCTGCTCGTCGTCGAAAAGGGCTGGCCGGAGATTGATGTGGAGGCGTGGCGGGAAGTGATGCCGGGAGAGCCGGTGTGGGAGGATGGGAGGGTGGTGGTGTGGAGGACTGGGGACTGGAGAACTGGCGATTAGAGATTGTCATCCTGAGCGGAGTCTTAGGAGCGAAGGATCTGGAGATTGGGGATTATGGCTGAGAATAAGACGCAGAAGAATGAGCAGAGTGTGGATGATTTTTTGAACGGCGTGGAAGACGAGCAGAAGCGACGGGATTCGTTTGCCGTGATGGAACTGATGAAAGAGGTGACCGGCGAAGAGCCGGCGATGTGGGGCGACAGCATTGTGGGCTTCGGCAGCTATCACTACCGCTACGCCAGCGGTCGTGAAGGCGACTCGCCGCTCACCGGCTTCTCGCCGCGCAAGCAGAACCTGACGCTCTACATCACGTCCGGCTTCGAGCAGTATGAGGATCTGTTAGACGACCTGGGCAAGTTCAAGACCGGCAAATCGTGTCTCTACCTCAAGCGCCTGCAGGACGTGGACCTCGACGTGCTGCGCGAGCTGGTCCGCCAGTCGGTGGCCCATATGGAGGCGACGAATTAGGGGCTGAGATTGGAGATTGGGGAACTGCAGATTGTAGAACTGGAGCCCGAGTAAATCGGGATTTGTGCCTCACATTTCACGAATTCCACAACTTTCAACCGCAAAATTCGTAATATTAGTTTAACCGAGTCTTCTCGGGCTTTGTGGCCGATTGTTGCTCTACTGAGAAGCGTTATGTCATCCAGACTACGCCGCGCGCTCGCACTCCTCCTGGTCGTTCTGCTGATTCTACTGGGATCCTCCTTTGCGGCGCAGCTTGAGCTGCCCGCGCCCACCGGCCCGTACACGGTCGGCCGCGCTTCGCTGCATTGGGTGGACGCGTCCCGGCCGGAACTTTTGACCGGGGCGCCCGATGATTTCCGCGAGGCGCCGGTGCAAATCTGGTATCCGGCCGAAGCCGGGACGGGTACACCAGCCCCCTACTTCCCGAACCTGGAGCAACTTGCGCCGGCTCTCGCAGCCAGCGGCGAGGTCGCGCCGGTGGAGGTGTTCGGCTTGCGCTTTATCCGCTCTCACGAGCGCCTGGAAGCGCAAGTTGCCGGCGATGCCACACCTTACCCGGTTATCCTCCTCTCACCCGGCAACGGGACGAACGTCGAGTTCTATAGCGCTTTGGCCGGCGAGCTTGCCAGCCACGGCTATATCGTCGCCGGCCTGAACCACCCATATGACGTGGCCGCCGTTGCGCTGCAAGATGGCAGCGTGGTGCAGTTCGCGCCTGGGCCGCCCGAGATGGCGGCGCGTCAGGCCTGGGTCGCGGAGCGCATTGCCGTCCGAACGGCTGACCTGCTCTTCGCGCTTGAGCAACTGGGGGCGCTGAAC
>JAICPS010000542.1 GCA_025929715.1 Anaerolineae bacterium
CCGAACGAACCATACATTCCATCCAAGGAGACCGGCTTTCATACCGAGATCTACGCTGCCCGCGCCGACGTAGGCGCAATCGTTCATTGTCACGCCCCGCACGCCACTGCTTATGCCGTGCGCTGCATGGACATCCCTTACGTCACCGACGCCGCGTTCAAACAGCCTGCCATGCCCCACGTTCCCTTTGCCCCGTCCGGCACCAAAGAACTGGCGAGCAAAGTAGGCGAGGCGGCCCGCAGCAGCACCGACTTCCGGGTCATACTGCTTGACGAACACGGCATCATCGCCGTTGGCGCCAACCTCATGGAGGCCTTCCTCTTCGCCGATCTTGCCGAAGAAATCGCGCAAATCGCCTGGATCTCGTCGCAGATTGAGGCTATTAACGCCAAGGATCTCCTATGACCCAGCAACGCCCAGCCCCCCAATTCGGCATCGCCATCGATCCCGCCGCCAACGATCCACAGGATCCCTTTCGTCGCGCCCGGATCGCCGACGAAGGCGGCATCGACCTCATCACCTCCATGGACCACCCCTACAACCGCCGCCTCTTCGACACCTGGACCCTGCTTACCGCCCTTGCGATACGCACCGAGCGCGTGCACGTCGCCGGCAACGTGCTTAATTTGCCCCTGCGCCCACCTGCCATGCTGGCCAAGATGGCCGCGACGCTCGACGTGCTCAGCGGCGGCCGGCTGGAACTGGGCCTGGGCGCTGGCGGCGTTTGGGACGGCGTCGAAGCCTTTGGCGGGCCGCGCCGCTCAGCCGGCGAAGCCTATGCCGCCTTCCACGACGCGCTGCATATCTTGCGCGGCATGTGGGAAAACGCGGGCGGTTCCTTCACCTATGAAGGAGACTACTACCAGGTACGCGGCGCCCGTCCCGGCCCTGCACCCGCTCACCGCATCCCTATCTGGGTCGGCGCTTCCGGCCCGCGCATGTTGCATCTCCTGGGCCGCATGGCCGACGGCTTGCTCGTCTCCTACAACTACCACCCGCCCGAACGCCTGCCAACCTTCAACCGCTGGATCGAAGAAGGCGCGGCCGAGGCCGGCCGCAGCTCCAACGCGATCCGCCGCGGCTACAACCTGATGGGCGTTCTCGACCTGGGCCGCGACGACACATCTGCACCCGGCCTCAACGACAACTACTTGCAGGGCGACGCAGCCCACTGGGCCCAGAAACTGGTCGACTGGTACGTCAACTATCGACAGGACACCTTCATCTTCTGGCCCGTCGCCGGCAACCAGCAGGTACAAATCGAGGCCTTCGCGCGCGAAGTCGCTCCCGCCGTGCGCGAGGCGCTTTCATAAGCTCACAACATTGATATGCTCGGGCCGGTCTCCGACCGCGCCTGGCGGCGGTCGCTACCGCCCGCGCAGCTCCCCTCGCAACCACCCCAAATAATCCTCATTACCTTCCACCACCGGCATGGCCAGAATTTCCGGCGTTTCGTACGAGTGCACCTCCTTGATCGCCGTCTCCAGCGAAGCGTAAACGCTGCGGCTGGTCTTCATCAGGCACAGATACTCCTCACCCATCTCCATCTGGCCTTGCCACCAATACGTGCTGTGAATCGGTCCAATCACCTGCACGCAAGCCGCCAGTCGCTGCTCCACAATCGCAGAGGCAATCGTTCTCGCCTCCTCCCGACTCCCCGCCGTCGTGAAAACCTGAATAAAATCAGACATACGATTTCCTCCGCTTAGTCAGTACCCACGTTATTCTATCGTAAGTGGCCTGTAGCGTAATCCTCCGGATTGCGCAAAACAAATAAGCAAGATGCTTGTGCTACGGGCGGCCTTGTCCACACCGCCCGGCGACAGTAAACTCCCTTCCAACAGCACGCTACATGTGGAGAAAAAACGATGGGAACCATTATCGATGTCGATCAAAACAACTTTCAATCAGAAGTAATCGCCCGCTCGCGCCAGACACCCGTCGTCGTCGACTTCTGGGCGCCGTGGTGCGGACCCTGCCGCATGCTCGGTCCCATCCTCGAACGCCTGGCGAACGAACCCGGCAGCAATTTTGTCCTCGCCAAGCTCAACACCGACCAGAATCAGCGCATTGCCATGCAATACAACATACGCGGCATCCCCGCCGTCAAAGCGTTCCGCGACGGAAGCGTGGTAGACGAATTCGTTGGCGCCCAGCCCGAGCCCATGGTGCGCCAGTTCCTGCAGCGCGTTACTGCCGGCGCTCCCCGGCAGACCGCCGCTCGCCAGGCTGAGAAGCGTACTCCGCCATCCGACCCCGCGCAACGCCTGGCCGAAGCCCGCCGCCTTTTACAACAGGGCAACGGTTGCGATGCCGAGCGCCTGCTCCGAAACTTCCCAGACGACGCCGGCTCGGCCGAAGCCAGCCGCCTGCTACCACTGGCCAACTTCCTCTGCCGCCCGCTGCAGTCGGGAAACGGCGACCTCGACACCCTCACCCAGAACGCCGCCTCCGCCCTGCGCCGCCGCGACTACGGCGCCGCCCTCTACAACCTCCTTGCCGCCTACAACCGTGCCCCTACCGCCGGCAAACCCCAAACGCGCGCCGTCATGGATGGCGTCTTCGCCCTGATGGGCGACGACGATCCAATGGCGCGGCAATATCGGGACCTGGTTTCTGGTTGAGTAGTATGTCTATCATGCAGAAGGCGATCCGTCTCAATCCCCGCCCTCGCGGCTTCCATCTCATCACCGACGAAATCCTCTCCCAGCTACCCGAGCTCAAAAAATACCGCGTCGGCCTTGCCCACATTTTCATCCAACACACCTCCGCCTCACTGACGCTGAACGAAAACGCGTCACCCGACGTGCGGCGCGACCTTGAGCGGCACTTTCGCGAACTCGCGCCAGAAAACGCGCCCTATTATGAGCACACCCTTGAAGGGCCCGACGACATGCCCGCGCACATCAAGGCGGTGCTCGTCGGGAGCAGCATCACCATCCCCATCAGCAACGGCCGCTTCAACCTCGGTGCCTGGCAGGGCATCTACCTCTGCGAGCACCGCGAGCGGGGCGGAGCGCGGCGGCTGGTGGTGACGTTGAGTGGGGATTAACCCAGAGGGCACCTCTGGGTCAATCCCCAGCCGCCCCCTCCACAAACTCCGCCAAATCCTCATGCAACTGCGCCAAAGACGGGCGGTGCAGGTACATCATGTGGCCTGCTTCATAGTACTTCATGTGCACGTCCTCCTGACGCGCGGGCGGCAGGCCCAGGTGGTTGAAGGTGTATTCCGTGGCCAGGTAGGGAGTCGCCAGGTCG
>JAICPS010000707.1 GCA_025929715.1 Anaerolineae bacterium
ACCAAAAGCTTAGTTAGGTCAGTGATACGCTTTTCAATCTCAGCAGGCATGAGCGCGAAATCGTCTTCTTCTCGTGTGGGGACTGGTACCGGAACGCCGCCACATAACAGCACGCCGGTATCGTAGGTCGTGAAGCGCGGTGAAGGTAACAGAACCTCGTCGCCGGCATTGACCAGGCCCAGCATGCAAAGCGTCATTGCTTCCTGAGCTCCCGCCGTGACGATGATTTCATCGGGGCCATAGTCCAGGTTGTAATCCTGCCTGAAATTCGCCGAAATCGCTTCGCGTAACTCGGCGAGGCCAGTTGGGTGCGTGTAATGGTGCTTATTTTCGTCGATCGCCTTTTTGGCCGCCTCGACGATGTGACGCGGCGTGTGAAAGTCTGGGTCACCTCGGCCCATAGCAATTACGTCGGGGAGTTCAGCCGCAATTTCGAGCATTTTGGTGCGGAAAGAGACGTCATTCTCAAAAATGCGCCCCGCCAGCGCGTTCAAGAGTGGAAGCTCACTCATCGTTTCATTTCTCCTATACCATTCGCATACCGGCTTTGAAGGTCATCCTGACATTGCTCAACGCGTCTAAATCTTGCAGTGGATTACCTTCCACAACAATCACGTCGGCCACCTTGCCCTCGCTCAGCGTTCCAAGCGTATCCTCGAGCCGGTTCAAGCGCGCAGCGACGGATGTCGCGCTGCGAATGGCTCCATAGTTGTCGGGCACTACGCCCAGACCCACCATGAAATTCATTTCCGGAGCGATCACGTCATGTCCGACGACAGGGCTTCCGGCATCCGTGCCGAAGGCAATTGTGACGCCGGCCTTTGCCGCATCAATCAGCCCCTGGTATCGACTCTTGTCGGCCACAGCCCGTTGCCGTTCTTCAATTTTCCATTCAGGAATGTTGTACTTCCGCGCGATTTCGGGTTGGCTCTGCATGACGATAGGCGCAAAAGTGGTAACGATCGGAATACTCTTTTCGAGAAGCAGCTGGATCGTTTCCTCTCTCATACTTCCGCCATGCTCAATGCAGTCGATACCAAACCGTGCGACACGGTTGATGGCGTCGTTGTAGGTGGCGTGGGCGGTAATCGGCAGTCCGTTGCGATGCGCTTCGTCAATCACGGCCTCAAGCTCGGCGTCCGTAAACTCTAGCGTATCGTGGCAGGCCATGATTTTGATCAGGTCTGCCCCGGCGCGAACCTGTTCCCGTACGGCGCGACGCATCTCATCTGCGCCACTCGCCTCCCGGCAACACCAGTAGGTGTGCCCGCCAGTCTGGATGATCGCTTCGCCCGTAATCAGCAGGCGAGGACCAGGAAAGATTCCTTGTTCGACCGCCTGCTTGGCGGTTATGTTTGCTTTGTTCATGCCCAGATCTCGCACCGTGGTAACGCCAGAACGTAGACTGATCAACATGTTGCCAGCGGACTTGTATGCGCTGATCTCTGGCGAGTCGACCATCGACTGTCGAGCCAAATCGTGTATACCGTCCCAGGCCAGATGTGCATGGTTGTTGAAAAGCCCGGGCAAAATTGTGCCGTCCGTTGAAACAGCGTCGTCCGCTCGCGTGCCTAGCTCGCCGGCGCGACCTACGGATTTTATTTTTCCCGCCTCTATCTCCACAAAACCGTCCTCGATCACTTCGTCCTGGAGGCAGGTGAGCACACGGCCCGTAAGAATCACGTGCTCAGGAGCGGGATCAAAGAGGGGGCGAATTAACTTCTGATATCGCCATGCAGGTGGTTCAGGCATAAGTTCTCCTCCTTTGGCCTAAAGCAGTTTACCTTTCTCATGCTGGTCGACCGGCAGCAACTGCTGATTGTGTGTGCTCGATCAACTCTGCTGCAATGGTCTGCCATGCTTCAGTCACTGGCGCACCGGCTACGTGCGGTGTCAAGATAACGTTGTCTCCCGCAACTTCTAGAAGAGGATGGTCAGCGGGGAGAGGCTCGTAACGAAATACGTCAAGCCCGGCGCCGGCGATTCTCCCTGATTTAATGGCAGCGACTAGCGCCTCCTCATCGACCAGGCGGCCGCGTGCAGTGTTGATAAGGAATGCGGCGGGCTTCATCAATGCGAATTCGCGCTCTCCAAATTGCTTGTCATTTCCTTCCGGGCC
>JAICPS010000485.1 GCA_025929715.1 Anaerolineae bacterium
CGGGACAGGGTGTATATCCACGACCTTACCAACAGCCGTTGCCCGTTTGGGTGGCCGTGGGCGGCACACCTGAATCGGTGGCGCGCGCCGGGCGATTAGGTCTGCCGATGGCGCTGGCCATCATTGGCGGCCGGCCGGCGCAGTTTGCGCCGTTCGTAGAACTTTATTGGGAAACCGTGCGCCGCAGCGGTCACGATCCGTCAAGGCTCAAGGTGAGCATTAACTCACACGGATTCATTGCCGATAGCGCTGCGCAGGCGCGTGACGAGGCGTTTCCCGCTTATGAAATGGTCATGAACAAGATCGGGCGCGAACGGGGCTGGGCGCCCTTGACACGGGCGCATTACGACGCGTCGACCGCTTTGGAGGGCGCCAATTTTATCGGTAGTCCGGATGAAATTATCGAAAAGATCCTCTACCAACACGAGATTTTCGGCCATCAACGGCTTTTGTTACAGTTCACCATCGGTACCATGCCACACGATAAGGTGATGCGCTCAATTGAACTATTTGGCACAAAAGTTGCGCCGGTAGTGCGTGAGGAGATAGGGCGACGGGTGGCGGCAGGTTGAGCGAGGAAAAAGAGCTGTAGAGCGGAGTCGTTTTACGCCTCGCGTTACCGGAAAATGATTGTATTGGTGAAGCAGTTAGGCTGTTAATGCCGAAAATGCCGCACGCCGGTGAAAACCATCGCCAGGCCGAGCTTATCGGCGGCGGCGATTACGGCCTGATCGCGAATGGAGCCGCCGGACTGGATGACTGCGCTGACGCCAGCCTGGGCGGCGACTTCGATGGCGTCGGGGAAGGGAAAGAAGGCGTCGGAGGCGAGGACAGCGCCCTGGGCGTTTACTGCAGCTTTAGCGACTGCCAGGCGGACGGCGTCCACGCGACTGGGTAGGCCGCCGCCGATGCCGACGGTGGCATTTTCACGGGCGAGGACGATGGCGTTGGACTTGACGTGGGTTACGGCTGTCCAGGCGAAGCGCAGGGCTTCCCATTGGGCGGCGTCGGGTTGTCGTTCGGTGACGACGCGCCATTGGGTTCCTTCAGGGTCGCCGACATCGGCCGTTTGCGCCAAGAAGCCATCGCGTATGGCGCGTAGTTCCAGCCGCAGCGCAGCGAGTTCTGCCGCCAGATCGACGTCTGAGAGCGTCAGCAGGCGGCAGTTTTTCTTGTGTTGGGCGAACCATTGAAGCGCTTGCGGGCTGAATGCGGGGGCGACGATGGCTTCGACGAAGAGATTGGCCTCTTCGAGGACGGCGGCGAACGTTTCGTCCAGCGCACGATTGGCGGCGATGACGCCGCCAAAGGCGGACAAGGGGTCTGATGCCAGCGCGGCAGGAAAGGCCTGCGCCGGGGTGCGCGGGTGGACGGCAATGCCGCATGGAGAGAGGTGCTTGACGATGACAATGGCCGGCTGCTTGAAGGCGGCCGCGGCGCGCCAGGCGGCGTCGAGGTCGAGTAGGTTGTTGTAGGATAGGGCTTTGCCCTGCAGCAGACGCCCACCGAGGGGACCGGCTGCAGGGTCTTGCACATATAGCGCGGCGGCCTGGTGGGGATTTTCGCCGTAGCGTAGGGTCTGTACTCGCGTCAGGGCCAGAGGGAGTGTCGAGGGCAGGTGGTCTACGTCGGCGGCGTCCAACGAGCTCAGATAGGCGCTGATGGCCGTGTCGTAGTCGCGCGTGTGGGCGAAAGCCTTGAACGCCAGGCGTTGGCAGGTATGGAGCGACAGGCCACCGTGAGCCAAAAATTCATCTACTGTAGGCTGATAGTCGGCGGGATCGCAGAGGACGGTGACGCGCGCGAAATTTTTGGCCGCGGCGCGCAGCAGCGTAACGCCGCCGATGTCGATTTGCTCGACGGCCTCTACCATGGTCACGCCGGGCCGGCTGACGGTTTGGTTGAAGGGGTAGAGGTTGCAGACGACCAGATCGATGGGTGTGATACCGTTGGCGGCGAGTTCGGCGAGGTCGGCGTCGTCGTCGCGGGCGAGGATGGCGGCGTGGACGGCGGGATGGAGCGTTTTGACGCGTCCGCCAAGCATTTCGGGCGCGCCGGTTATTTCGGAGACGGGGGTGACGGGTAGGCCGGCGCTGCGTAGGGCGCGCGCGGTGCCACCGCTGGCGACGAGCTCCCAGTCGTGGTCGAGTAGGGCGCGGGCCAAGGGGAGGAGGCCGGATTTGTCGTAAACGGATAGGATGGCGCGGTGGGTCATGGTTTTGTAGAGCATGATTTTATCTTGCTGTGACGCAGCAGCCAGTGGGTTCTTGTCGGACGCAAGTTGGAAACGTCCGTTACGGGGAGCGCGGCTCGTAGAGGTCGGGACGGAAGCCGCGGAAGATCGGCTCCTGACGCCTTTGGTTGCGGATGAGGTCCAGATCTAGCTCGGCGCTTATCAGTTCCTCGGCGCCATCCGAGGCGACAGCCACTACCTCGCCGCGGGGGTCGGCAATCTGGCTGCGCCCACAGTAGGTCACCTGTCCCTCGTCGCCGACGTGATTGACGGCGACCACGAATATCTGATTATCCTGCGCGCGCGCGGGGATGCGCACGTCCTGCAGATAGCCGTAGCCCCGGGGAACGGCGGAAGGGTTGAAGACGATCTGGGCGCCGCGCAGGGCAAGGGTGGTAAAGATATGGGGAAAAGCGTGCTCAAAGCAAATGGCGATTCCTACTCTGAGGCCGTCTATATCTATGACGGGCAGCGTACCGCCGGCGCGAAAGAAGCGGTTTTCTAAAGGATAGAGGTGCGTTTTGCGGTAGCGGCCGAGCAGTTCGCCGCTGCGGCTGAAAATGACGGCCGTGTCGTAGATGATGTCTTCGACCTGCTCGTCCCTTTCGGCTATGCCGGCTATCAGGGCCAGATTCCGCTCACGAGCCAGGCGACCCAGGGTTTCTGTCGTTTCACCGGGTATCGTCTCTGCCAAATCGAAAAGCGCTTCGTCGAGGACATCCAGATTATAGCCGGTGCTGAAGAGTTCCGGGAGACAGGCGATGTCCAGCTGTCCGTCAGTTGCGGAGAGCAGCAACGCGGCTTTTTTGAGATTGGCGCGTTTGTCGCCAAGCTGGCAGGTCATCTGCACCGCGGCAACGGTAGCGCGTCTGGATTCGGGCATTGGCTCGTCGTGGTAGGCCCCCGGTAGGTGACCGGCACTTCCAAGGCGCCGGTCACCACTGGACGGGGACGGGATCAGGGTAGCGTGACGTGACTGCAGATATCGCCATTGCCGTTGGCGTCGGCGGCCTGCTGGACGGGCGTCACGGCCGAGAAGAGCCAGTCGACGTCGGCGTGCTCGCAATTGCCATCCGCGTCGTCGTGCAACTCTACGCTCGTGCCTTCAGGCCAGCCCAACACTTCGACGAGCGCTGTCTGTTGCGCCGTTGCTGCGGCTTCCTGGGGGTCTACGCCCTCAAACATGACGGACTGCGCCATGGTGGTGATCGTCGAGCCAATCTGGGGCCACGTGGGGAAGCTGGGACGTCCGTAGGCATGAGGGGCCAGCTCCTGCAGCTCCGCCCAGCGGTCGATGCCCCCCTGGTTCCAGAATTCGGCAAATTCCGCTTCAAAGTTCTGGGCGATGGTTTCCTGTGTGGGCAGTTCGCCAAATTGGACCTGCATCTCGCCCAGTATCTGTTCATCCATCATCGCCCGCATGAAGGCCCAGGCCATCTCGGGGTGTTCAGAGGTGGAGGGAATAGCCAGGGTCCAACCGCCGGCCATGGTCGC
>JAICPS010000744.1 GCA_025929715.1 Anaerolineae bacterium
GTGCGTGGCGATGGCAGCATTGGAGGCGACCATTCACGTGCAGGGGCCGAAGGGCTCACACGCAATCCCCATCGGTGAGTTTCATCTTCTGCCCGGCAGCACACCACATCGCGAGACTGTGCTCGAACCCGGCGACCTCGTCACCCACGTCACGCTGCCGCCGCCCCGGCAGGGAAACAAGCAGGTGTATCTGAAGCTGCGTGACCGCGCGTCGTACGAATTCGCCCTGGCGTCGGCGGCCGTCGTGATCACGGTTGCGGGCGGGAAGGTGACGTGGTCGCGCATCGCCCTCGGCGGCGTGGGAACCAAGCCCTGGCGTTCCCCTGAGGCTGAGTCTGCTCTCGTCGGTAAGCCGGCCAGCGCAGCCAGCTTCCGCCAAGCGGCGGAAGCGGCTTTGCGCAATGCCAAACCGCAGAGCGAGAACGGGTTCAAAATCGAACTGGCCAAGCGCTGCCTTTCACACGCCCTGAAAATGGCGACGGCAGCCTGATTCCACCGAAAGGAGCGAACATGCCGATGACACCAGAAACCGCGACCGCTTCTTCGGTTGGCCGTGACACGCCTCGAGTGGACGGCCCGCTCAAAGTGAGCGGGCTGGCGAAATACACCTCCGATTTTCACTTTCCCGGCATGCTGTACGCCGTGCCGGTCGGAGCGACCATCGCCAACGGCAAAGTCACCAGGCTCGACACTGCTGCAGCCGAGAAAATGCCCAGCGTGCGCGCGATTCTTCACCGCCAGAACATCGGAAAGATTTTCCGCTCGACTGCCGGGCCGGGATTCGAAGGCATCTGTGAAGAGCGGCGCCCGCCGTTCGAGGACGATGTGATTCGCTATTACGGCCAGTACATTGCGCTCGCTGTAGCCGACACCTTCGAGGCGGCCAAGGCCGCTGCCGAGGCGGTTCGCGCCACCTACACCAAGGACAAACCCAACGTCGAGACTCACCTGGTAGCCGACGACGATCCCGACCAGGTGGCTACCACCTTCGGCATGCGGCACCGCTTAGACAGTCAGCGCGGGGACGCGGATGCCGCATTCGCCAGCGCGCCCGTCAAGCTCGACCAGACTTACATCACGCCAGCCGAGACGCAGAACCCGCTAGAGCTACACGCGACCACGGCACTCTGGGAGGGATCGACGTTGACGCTCTACGACTCAACGCAGGGAGTCGTAAACCTGCGCAGCGTGCTCGCGCAGATGTTCGGCTTGCCCAAGGAAAACGTCCGTGTCATCAGCAAGTTTGTAGGCTCGGGTTTCGGCAGCAAGTTGTTTCCCTGGACCCATGTTCCACTCGCCGCCGCGGCGGCCCAGCAACTCTCGAAGCCGGTAAAACTCGTGGTTAGCCGCAAGATGATGTTTCAGAACGTTGGCCATCGGCCGCGCACGCAGCAGCGCGTGCGCGTCGGCGCCACGCGGGACGGCAAACTCGTCTCGCTTCAGCACGACTACATCTATCACCGCTCAATACTCGACACTCATCACGAAGACTGTGGCGAAGTCACGCCATTTCAGTACAGCGTTCCCAACCTTCGCGTGACCTTCGGCCGCGCCAAGCGAAACGTCGGCGCAGGAGCCGACATGCGTGGCCCCGGCGCCATTCCCGGCCTATACGCCACCGAATCGGCGATGAATGAACTCGCCGAACAGCTTATCGTCGTTTTGTGTCATCTGGATAAGAGCCTCAAGACACAAGACCTCAAAGATGAAGCCGAAGCCTTAAGCTCTTTTCATCTGGCGCGAGTGAATTGGTTTGTCCTAGAAAGCAAGCTAGAGAAACAC
>JAICPS010000503.1 GCA_025929715.1 Anaerolineae bacterium
AGTAACAACATCGGCGTCGGTCGCATTCCGCACCTGGGAACTTTTTACCAGCTACAGCAGGCGCTGCGACAGAATAAGGATCTTCATTCGGTGTTCATCGCGCTGCCGGGCGGGATGCACAGCCAGACGCTAGATCTGTTGCGAATCTGCCAGTACCATGGCATACAGGCCAAGGTCGTTCCCGACCTCTTTCAACTAAGCCTTCATCACGTCGAATTTAATAATATGGCAGGCATCCCGCTCCTCAGCGTGCGCGACGTGGGGATGAGCCGTACGGGCCAAGTACTCAAACGAGCCATCGACGTCGGCCTGGTGCTACTGGGAGCGGTTCCCGGCCTTCTCCTGGGCGCAGCCGTGGCCGCGGCCATCCGCTTGGAGTCCGCGGGACCGGTCTTCTATAGGCAAGACCGTGTGGGTAAAGACGGTCGCCGCTTTCGAATGATTAAGTTCCGCTCGATGATCGTGAACGCCGAGGATCAGAAGAAGGCGTTGCAGCAAATGAATGAAGCCTCCGGTCCTATCTTCAAAATCAAAAACGATCCGCGCCTGACGCACGTGGGACGCTTTATCCGGCGCCTGAGTCTGGACGAGCTGCCGCAGTTATGGAATATTCTCAAGGGAGAAATGAGCTTCGTCGGGCCGCGGCCGCCCCTTCCCGAAGAGGTTCAGGCATACCAGCCGTGGCATATGCGTCGACTTGAGGTTAAAGGGGGCTTGACCGGATTGTGGCAGATCAGCGGACGCAGCGATCTAACTTTTGACGAGCAGTGCTTACTCGACATTTACTACATTGAAAACTGGTCGGTAGCCCTGGATATGCGGCTCATCCTACAGACGATCCCGCACCTGATTTATGGCCGGGGGGCTTACTGAGCCTTGCTCTCAGCTTCTACAACTCTTCGTCAGGCGCCGTTGGCTGGTCGAGGCGAGTGACTTCGCCATGGATATTGATGATAACGCGAAAGCCGAGCATGCCCATGAAGTTCCGCGCCTGTTCCGGAATTCCTTGCTCGATAATCTGGTCGGCGTCGATGTTACTCATCTGAGCGTCCAGCGCGGCTTTCGTAAACAAATCGTCCTGGCCGATCATGCTCATCGCCTGTCCAATAGCCAGGTCTTTGTTATCTTCAAGCTGTTCGAGAAAAAATTCGAGCACCTGGCGGTCAACCTGCTCCGATTCAATGTGACGCTGGAAGCCATCGTCATCCACGACATAAAACGCCTCGTCGCCGACGGTCGTCACTTTAACTGGGTTCTCGCTCTCGTCGTAGATAAGTCCGGCAAATAGAGCTTGTCTGGCCACTTATCACCTCTAGGATAATCTGTAGATATATTCGTGCTTTTTGTTGCTTGCGGGTGGCATTGCCAGTTGCGCATTGCCCGCTCGTTGCTAAGTTGAAAGATAGCGTAGAACTATAATATATGTCTAAAAATCGACCTCTCGTATCGCTTAGAAGTGGTCTGCTATGTTAAAATAGAGGTTTACGGCTTACACAGCTTGGCCAATCGAGAGAGGTACTATGAATCGATTTGAGCTTGTCTCTGACTTTAAACCAACAGGCGATCAACCGCAGGCTATTGAGCAACTTGTCGAGGGAATCGAGGACGGTCACCAATACCAGACCCTTCTAGGAGCGACAGGAACAGGCAAAACTTTTACGGTTGCTCAGGTCATTGAACGTGTGCAGAAACCGACCCTGGTTATTGCGCACAACAAGACCCTGGCAGCGCAACTCTATAGCGAGTTCAAGGATTTCTTTCCGGGCAATGCCGTCTCCTACTTTGTCAGTTATTACGACTATTACCAGCCAGAAGCGTACGTGCCGCGGCACGATCTTTATATCGAAAAGGAGACCCAGATCAACGACGAGATCGACCGTCTGCGCCTGCAAGCTACTTCCAATCTAATGAGCCGGCGAGACGTCATCATCGTTGCCTCGGTCTCCTGCATCTATGGGCTCGGCAATCCCACTGATTGGGGACAGGTGTCGGTCAAGCTGGAGCGCGGGCAGCGCTACCTGCGCGATACGGTCTTGCGCCATCTTGTCGAGATCCAGTACGAGCGCAACGACCTGGAGTTGCGTCGCGGCGCGTTTCGCGTGCGCGGCGACACGTTGCAGGTGGTGCCGGCTTACGCCGAGACGGCCTATATGGTGGAATTCTGGGGCGACGAGATTGAACGCATCAGCGAGATTGATCCGCTCACGGGCGAAGTTCTCGCCGAACACGTGGGCGTGGAGATCTTCCCCGCCAAACAGTTTATCACCAACGAGCAAAAACTGGGACAGGCTATCAACGACATCGAGTCAGAGCTTAGCGAACGGCTGGCTTACTTTAAGGAACAGAAGATGTACCTGGAGGCGCAGCGGTTGGAGCAGCGCACGCTGTATGATCTGGAAATGTTGCGCGAGATCGGGTTCACAACGGGCATCGAAAACTATAGCCGTCACCTCGACCAGCGGTCGGCAGGCGAGCCGCCCTGGACACTTCTGGACTATTTCCCACGCGATTATTTACTGGTCGTAGACGAAAGTCACATGACCATCCCCCAGATTCGCGGAATGTGGAGCGGCGACCGCAGCCGCAAACTGACGCTGGTTGAGTTTGGGTTTCGCCTGCCAAGCGCACTGGACAACCGTCCTCTCAATTTCGAGGAGTTTGAACAGCGCATTAACCAGGTACTGTTCACCAGCGCCACGCCAGGCCCGTTCGAACACGAACATTCGGCGCAAATCGTACAACAGGTTATCCGGCCGACTGGCGTGCTCGACCCGCAGGTGGAGGTGCGCCCGGTGCGCGGGCAAGTCGACGATCTGCTGGGCGAGATCAGGCAGCGCGTGGAAAACGGACAGCGCGTACTGGTGACGACACTCACTAAACGCATGGCCGAGGATCTCAGCGATTATTTGCTGGAAATGGGCATCAAGGTGCATTATCTGCATTCGGAGATTCATACTATCGAACGCACCGAAATATTGCGCGACCTGCGGACCGGTGTTTTTGACGTCGTGGTGGGCATTAACCTCTTGCGCGAGGGCCTGGACCTTCCCGAAGTCTCTCTGATAGCGATTCTGGACGCCGATAAGGAAGGCTTCCTGCGTTCGGAAACGGCCCTAGTCCAGACGATAGGTCGCGCAGCCCGCCACGTTGAGGGCAAGGTGATCATGTACGCCGATAAGATGACCGATTCGATGCGCAATGCGATCAGGGTGACGGACGAGCGCCGAGAAGTACAGAGAGCTTATAATGAAGCACACGGCATCGAGCCGCGCAGCATTATGAAATCTGTACGCGACCTGACCGACGACATTGTGCGGCACCATGAGGCGGAACGCGAGCTGGCTCTGGCCGAGGAACGGGCCGTTTATACTACCGCTTCCCAAATGCCTAAGGCTGAGCTGGACCGGCTGATTAAGGAGCTGGAAAAGCAGATGAAAGCGGCCGCACAGGCCCTCGAATTCGAGAAGGCAGCCGTGTTGCGCGACCAGATTCGGGAGATGCGGCAAACACTGGCGTTGAAGGAAGCCGATGCGGAAGAC
>JAICPS010000490.1 GCA_025929715.1 Anaerolineae bacterium
CAGGGCGCGCGCAATCGCCAGCATCTGCCGCTCGCCGCCGCTGAGCGTGCCCGCCATCTGCGATCGACGTTCTTCAAGGCGTGGAAAAATCTCGAACACTTCGCGCATCGTCTGCGCGCGATGGGACCTGGCGCGCACGGGAAACGCCCCTAGCTCCAGGTTTTCAAGCACCGTTAGCGTCGAAAACGTGCCGTGCCACTCGGGAACGAGGGTGAGACCCTTGTTGACAACCTCATACGTCGGCCTATTCACGATCGATTCGCCTTTGAAATGAATCGTTCCTTGCTCCGGCGGCAGCAGGCCCATAATCGACTTCAACGTCGTCGTCTTACCCGCGCCATTGGGCCCAATCAGCGCCACAATAGCCCCTTCGGGCACCTCCAACGAAACGCCCCAGATCACCAGAATTTCGCCATAAGCGACGTGCAGGTTCTCGACTTTGAGCATAGTCATCCGGAAATCAACCACAGAGACCACAGAGGTAAAAGAGGTTGGGAGATGAACCTCTCCCAACCTCTATGCTGATCATCCTCAATATTCACTTCATCCTCCGCGTCCTCCGCGCTCTTTGCGGTTATCCTTTCAGGTTCCGAGGTACGCCGCAATCACGGCTGGATTCTCAACAACCTCTTCCGCAGTCCCTTCGGCAAGTTTGGCGCCGGCATTGAGCACGATGATGCGCCCCGACGTACGCGTGATGGCTTTGATGATGTGCTCGACGATGATGATCGTGATCCCCGATGCGTTGAGTCTGCCCACCAGTTCGACCGCCTGGGGAATCTCCGACGCGTTCAGACCGGCCATGAATTCGTCCAGCAGCAGCAGCCGCGGTTCGCAAGCCAGCGCGCGGGCGACTTCCAGCCACTTGCGCTCGACGACGGTCAGGGCGCGGGCCGGCTCGTACGCCTTGTCCGCCAGCCCGACCTGCTCCAGAACCCCAAAGGCGCGAGACTCAGCCTCTTTGCGCGACGCTATCTGCGCCTTGCCAAAAAGACAGCCCGCCACGACGTTGTCCAGCGTGCTGAGGTGTGAAAAGGGACGTACCAGTTGAAACGTGCGCGCCATGCCGCGCCGCGCCACCTGGTGCGCAGGTAGATGGGTGATCTCTTCGCCGAGAAAGCGTACGGCGCCAGAGGTGGCAGGCAGGAAACCGGTAATCACGTTGAATGCGGTCGATTTTCCCGACCCATTAGGGCCGATCAGGCCCACAACTTCCCCTTCGTACACCTCAAAGGAAACGTCGTCAAGAGCCCGCAAGCCGCCAAAATCCTTGCTCAGGCCGGTCACTTGTAGCATAAACTGGCGATAACCTGGTCTAAACGTCATTCTGAGTGGGGCCCATGCTGCATGGGACGTCTGTGGAGCGAAGAATCTCTCTTCGGCGCCCAGATCCTACGTTTCACTCAGAATGACGGTTTATCAATGCCCGCGATCACCACGTGAGGTGCTGGATATCTACTTACTATAGTCTGAAACAGGGAATTAGCAACCGGCGGCAAGGTGACCCGCACTTTGGAAGCGCCGGTCACCTCCAGACAGCTACCAAATGTCAACAGAACCTCTTCTCCAAGAAAGATCTCACAAGTAAGTCGGCGTATCTGCCTCATCGTCCTCCACACCTGCTAACCAGCGCGTAACGGTGAATGCCAGAACGGCCAAACCCAGCAGGATCAGCGCCGTGATGAAGGTGACACGCAGATCCCGTTCCAAAGCGCCATAAACCAGGAGAGGCATCGTTTGGGTCCGCCCTTGAAGATTACCTGCAAACAGGATGGTCGCGCCAAATTCACCGAGGGCGCGCGCCCAACTGAGGATCAGGCCGGCCAGCAAGGCTTGTCTACTTTGAGGGAACATCACGCGCCAAAAAATAACCCAGCGATTGGCGCCGTCGACGGCGGCGGCATCTTCATACTCACTCGGCAGAGACTCAAAACGGCTCTGCGCGGCTCGGATGTAAAAGGGTGAGGAAACAAATAGCTGCGCCAATATGACGGCCGCCAGGGTGAACGTTATCGTGATGTCAAAGCGGGCAAGGGTCATGCCAATCAAACCACGCCGGCCAAAGGCTGAGAGCAATGCCAGACCGGCGACCACCGGCGGCATCACAATCGGTATCTCGATAATAATCGTAAGCAATCGTTTAAATGGAAACTGATAACGGGCCACAAAGTAGGCCAGCGGCGTACCCAGCAAAACAATGAGCACCACGGTCACAGCCGTGGAGCCCAGACTGAGCATAACAGCCGAAAAAATCGACAGCTCGGCGGCCGGCATCTGCCCTTCCAGCGTTAAGGCCCGCCAAATCAGGGCGACAAAGGGCACGGCAAGAAACAGCGCCATCGCCAACGCCAGGATTGCGACCAACAGTCCGCGAACGCGCTCCTGCCATGACTCAGCGACAAGTGTGCGTGCGGGTAAACGCGTCTTCAACTTTCGCGATGTCATTGGCTCAACCATCGGGAGATGGTCCAAACCCCCAGTTCGATAAAATGTTTTGTCCCTCTTCACTCAATACAAAGTCGATAAAGCTCCTTGCTAATTCTGGCTCTGGGGCGTCGGACAGGGGCGCAAGCGGGTAGGCGGCGATCACGTTTTGCGCATCGGGAATGGCTATTTGTTGCACCTGGTTGGCAATATCTGCGGTCACGTCCGACGTATAGACGATGCCGGCGTCGGCCTCGCCAAGCGCAACTTTAGCCGAAACCTGGCGCACATTGTCTTCTTCTGATACCAGGTTAGCGTAAAATTTCTCCTGAAAGTCTGCCGCCATTGCCGCTACAATATCGTCCGTATATTCGCGGACCGGCACCCCCTCTACGGCCAGAATCAACTGTACACCCGGCTGGGCCAGGTCTGCCAATGCGCTAATGCCGGCTGGATTGTCTGCAGGAACGACGATGGTGAGCCGGTTAGAAACAAACAATGTCTCGGATCCGGTCTCTATTCGACCCGCCTCGATAACCCCCTGCATTTGCGCCGGGTTGGCCGAGGCAAAAACATCGGCCGCAACGCCTTCACTTAATTGGGCCGCTAACTGTGACGATCCGGCAAAATTGAGGACGACCTCAACGCCTGGATTCTGGGCCTCAAAAGCCTCGGCCAGCTCATGGAAGGCATCGGTAAGCGATGAGGCGGCAAAAACGGTCAATTCCTGCGGATCAACTCCACCATTCCCCGATAGACCGGCGGCGCATCCAACTACCCCAAATACAATTAACAAGAACGCCAATCGCTTCGTTGCCAATCCCTTATTCCTCCTCACAACGATCGAGCCAGGTCAGCATCGCTTGAATTTGGCCCAAACGGAATTGATGCACCAAACGGCTGTAGCGACGGCCGCTTTTGTTTTCTTCATCGATAATTTCCTGCTCCGCTTCCGCCCAATCGCGACATTGCTCGCGCTGCGCGGCCAACAACAGTGCGGCGACGCCGGCTCCTTCAAATCGGGCAAAGTAAAGCTTAACCAGGAACTCCAGGCGTAGGGAACGGCCGTGTCGCACTGGGCTTTGGACCCAGGATAGAAAGGCGCTCTCGCCCTCGTCCGTCAGGTGGAAAATCTTGCGAGACGGCTTGTTCTCCTGGAGCTCTGTGACGGCGCGGATGTAACCGGCTTCTTCGAGCTTTCCCAACAGAGCGTAAAGGCGACCCAACTTGATCTGCCACACCGAACCCAGGCCG
>JAICPS010000520.1 GCA_025929715.1 Anaerolineae bacterium
AGAACGAGCGGCAAAAGCCGAGGCGATTATACACTGACAAGCATTGTTAAATCTATAAAACGTTTGTAGGGGCGGTACTCTGTGGCCACCCGTTGCTCGTAAAGTGGTGATGCGAAAGACGGGCGGCCACGGAGTGCCGCCCCTACAATTGTGTCATAACCGACTATAATGCCAGGGTGCAGATTGTCCTGGTCATCGTAAGCCTGCTCCTGTTCGTTACGTGCGCGGTGGCGCAGTCCACCAGTATCGACACCAAACTGGCCGCACAATATTTCCGGCAGCTCGAGGAGACTTCCAAGCGCGACGGCGGCAAGACGTGGGGACTGTCTTTGTATGGTCCACTCATACTTGTCGATTCCCGCACCAGTGATGTCGTCGCGAATCAGGCAGACCTCGAAAATAAACTGGCGCCGCGAGACGGTGTCTTTGTCGGCAAACTCCCCAAGGAAATCAATCCGGCGAATACTGCCATCAACTGGGCCGGCGTGCATTGGACCATGGTGATGTGGCCGGTTTCGGAGTTTCGTCAGGCTCGTGAACGCCTACTGCTACACGAGTGTTTTCACCGCCTGCAGGAGAAACTCGGATTACCAGCGCGCGACGCGGTGAATACTCATCTTGACACGCTTAACGGTCGCATCTGGATACAGATGGAGTGGCGCGCTCTGGAGCGCGCCTTACGCCAGACCGGACCGGCGCGAAAAACCGCGATTGCTGATGCCCTGCTCTTCCGCGGCTATCGTCGCTCCTTGTTTCCAGGTTCCGCCAACAATGAGAACGCACTGGAACTGAACGAAGGATTGGCCGAGTTTACAGGCGTGAAATTGAGTTCGGCGGATCTCCAGGAGACAGTGTTGCGGGCGGATCTCATCCTTCGCCAGGCACGCAACAATCCGACGTTTGCCCGTTCGTTTGCGTATGTTTCAGGGCCAGCGTATGGCGCGCTCCTCGATCTTAGTGGCAGGCCGTGGCGCGGTGGCCTGAACCCGTCGACGGATCTCGGTCTCCTCTTGCAACAGCGATACAAAGTCAACATTCGCGTATCGGAAGCAGCCGCACGTTCTGCTTTATCGCGTTACGAAGGCGACGAGATCGTTACAGTTGAGACTGCCCAGGAACAGAAACGCGTGCAGCAGATGACAGAGGCACGAAAGAAGTTCCTGGATGGACCAGTGCTGATACTGCCATTATCTGATGACGTGAATTACAGCTTTAACCCCAATAATGTCATCGGCATTGACACTAACATTACGGTATATCCATCGCTTCGCATGGTGGATAACTGGGGCGTTCTAACAGTAAGCAATGGAGCCTGGCTTGAACGTAGTCCATCCGGCCACCTGGCCCGCGCTCGCGTGCCGGCGCCACAAGACCTGTCCGCCCGTCCATTGAAAGCAGAGGGCTGGTCTTTGGAACTGGCGAACGGATGGGAAGTGGTTCCAGGCGAGCGATCAGGAGATTTAACGATTAGAAAGAAAGAGTAAGTTTCTTAAATCCCTCCCCTCCATAAAAAACTGGACTGCTTCTTGTTCATTCGCCGGGTCTGATTCCTTTACTCCGCACGTAGTGCAGACATCGGATCTAGGGAAGCCGCACGCCGGGCGGGAAGAAAACTCGCCAGTAACGCCGATGCTCCCAGCACGGCAGCCACACCAACAAGGGTCGTGATGTCCCACGGCGGAGTGCCGAAGAGTAGTTTGCGCATGAGTGAGGCGGCGAGAATCGCACATCCGGTCCCGATCACAATCCCTGCGAGTGCCAGCACACCAGCTTCCTTCAGAATGAGTCGATAAACAGTGCCGCGTTGTGCGCCCAGTGCGATGCGGACCCCAATCTCGCGTGTGCGTTGACTCACGGAATAAGCAATCACTCCGTAGAGTCCGACAACTCCGAGCAGCAACGCTACCGCCGCAAAGCCGCCGACGAGCCACGTCGAAGAACGGCGCAAGTAAACTGTTGGAGCATTGTTGACTCTTTCCTTCATCGTTTTCTGATTCGAAATATTGATCCGCGCATCGATCCCTCGTATGGCGTCGCTAACCGTTGTTATCAGCGACTGTTCCGCCGGAGCAGTCCGGACCACGAGCTCGAAATCGGTATCAGGATATTGATTGAAGGGTTTGTAAATCGCCGGCCAAATATCCGAATCCAAAGGACCTTCCCTGATGTCGTCGACGATGCCGATGATCTCCCTTATCGATCCGGGACTAAGACCGGTGTCGCCAATACGTTGGCCAATCGGATCCTCACCGGGAAAATACTTCTTCGCTAAGGTCTGGTTGATGACGACGACCAGAGGCTTGGTCAAATCCTCCGCGTCTGTGAATGTACGCCCTCGCAGAAGTTTCGCTTGCAGGGTTTTAAAATAATCCGAGCTGACGTTTCGTTCATTTACTTCGTTGTGCTCGCCGTTGTAAGCGCGACCTACAAACCTGATCCACGTTGTGTTGCCATTGAACGTCAATGGCAGAGTACTGGCCAGAGCAACTGACGTTACGCCCGGCAGACTCTCGATCTGGTCCACCACTTTTCGCCCAAGCGCCACGCTCTTCCCGCCGTAGACCGTGCGTGGTGCTGAGACGCTCATGGTGATCAGATGATTCGTTTCAAAGTTGACGCCTACTTGTAATAAGCGATAAAAACTCTTGCCAAGAAGCCCTGCCCCAACCAGCAACACCATCGCCGTTGTCAATTCCAGGACGACAAGCTTGGCGCCGATTCGTGTCCAGACTTTGCCCGCACTGCCACGAGAGCCTTCCGCCATTCCCTCTCTCACGTCTAAAGTCGTTAGACGAAGTGACGGAGTCAGGGCAAAGAGTACGGCCGCAAACCCCGCGAGAGTGAGGGCAAACATCAGCACGCGAGAATTCAGTCCCAGATCATTGAGGTATGGCATGCCGGCCATCATGTCTGCGGGAATGAGTCCTCTCAAGATCTGCATGGCCCAATGAGAAGCAACCAGACCTGCAATACCTCCCGCAACAACAATAACGAAACCCTCAATCACGAATTGGCGAATCAAGCGCGCTCTGGTTGCGCCAAGCGCACGTCGGACAGCCAGCTCGCGACGACGCGTTTCCGAGCGTACAAGCAAGAGACTTGCTACGTTGATGCAGGCGATCAAAAGCAACAACCCGGCGCCGCCCAGTAACAACAGCAGAACCGGTCTAACGTCTCCGACGATTACTTCAGACAGCGGCGCAACAGTTGCTCCCTGGTTCAGATTCGAAGCAGGGTATTGAGCTTCGAGGTCTTTAGCGATGCGGGTCAAATCAGCAAGCGCAGTTTCTATCGCCACGCCGTCTTTGAGACGTGCTACTCCGTTCAGGTTGTGACAGCTCCGTAGCTTAAAGCAGCCGCCATCAGTGTTAAGAGTGGACCAGAACTCAGGATTTGCGACAGGAGCAAAATGAAAGTTTTGAGGAAGCACTCCGATGATGGTGTAGGGTATCTCATTTAGGTTTATGGACTG
>JAICPS010000047.1 GCA_025929715.1 Anaerolineae bacterium
ATGGGTGTAGGATGGTATTTTGAAGGGAGGCACTTAAAAGTTTTTTCGCAAGACAAAAAGAAGGGTGTGCTATTCTATACCTCCGAGATCGGGCCTGATAACTGGATTGTGTATGAGGAGTTGAACACGGGTCGCCAGATAGCCCGACAGTCTGTGCCCAAGGGCTCGGATTTCCACTGTAACTTGCGGTTCGAAGAGCCAGGTATTTTCATCGATGTGGTGAACAACCACGCCTTTTCGGGGGAAAACGCCGCCTATCAAATCATGTCGGAAACCAAGGATTGGGTGAAGGTCATAGCTCCAATCATTGGCGCGGCGATAAAGGAGGCAGCCGTCTAGCTTTTCACGTTTGCAACGGTGGTCGTCGCCGTTGCACTTAACCCAAAAGCCGACCAAAATACCCATATCTGTGAAAAGGAGAGGGCAAGCATGTTTCCACCAATCGCGTTTCGCGCGCAATCCGGCCGCCGCACATTCCGTAGGATTGCTGCAGCCGCCGCCCAGATCGGCGTCTTGCCCGGCGACAGCGACGAGATGCGCCTGCGCAAGGCGACCGTCGTGCTCAGCAGCGTTCTCTTCATCCTCGCCGGCGCCATTTGGGGCGTCGTCTATATCATGTTCGACCGGCCTCTCGCGGGCGCCATTCCCCTGGGCTACGCCATCTTCTCAAGCTTCAACTTCGCAATTTTCGCCAGAACCCGACGCTACAACCGCTTTCGTTTCAGCCAGCTCTTTCTAGTCCTCTTGTTGCCTTTCCTGCTGATGCTTGTCCTCGGCGGCTACGTGAGTGGCAGCGCCGTCATCATGTGGGGATTCGCTTCGCCGCTCGGCGCGCTCCTTTTCGCAGACCTACGCCAGGCGCACCGTTGGTATCTGGCCTTTTTCGCCCTACTTGTCCTCGCCGGCCTGATTGCGTCCAACGGCCCATTTGCCTCCGGCTTTTCCGAGGGCCTGATTAACTTATTCTTTGTCGCCAATATCGGCGGCCTCTCAGCAGTCACGTTTCTCATTGTCCGTTACTTCGTCCAGCAAAAAAATATGGCCTTGGAACTCCTGGCCCAGGAACGCGAAAAGTCAGAGCGGCTGCTGCTAAACGTGCTGCCGGCCGAAATTGCCGCTCGGCTCAAAGGGGCAAGCGAAGCCGTCATCGCCGATGCCTATGAAGCCGTTAGCGTGCTCTTCGCCGACATCGTCGGCTTCACGCCGCTTTCGGCCTCGCTGCCGCCTGAAGAAATGGTTCGTCTGTTAAACGAAGTTTTCCGGCATTTCGACGAGCTGGCAGCGAAATATGGCGTCGAGAAAATCCGCACCATGGGGGACAACTATATGGTCGCCGCCGGTGTGCCCCGCGCGCGCGACGACCACGCCCAGGCGTTGGCGCGCCTCGCCCTGGATATGAACAGCTATCTGGCGACCCTTCCCGTGGAAGGTGGCCGGCCGTTACAGTTTCGCATCGGCATCAATTCCGGCCCCGTCATCGCCGGGGTCATCGGCCAGACCAAGTTTCATTACGATATCTGGGGCGACACGGTTAACACCGCCAGCCGCATGGAATCCCATGGGCTCCCCGGCAAGATACACATCACCGAAGAAACGATGGAACTTCTCAAAGATGAATTCATCTGTCGCCCTCGCGGGCTCATCGAGGTCAAAGGCAAGGGCCAGATGGAAACCTACTTCCTCGAAGCCCCAATCTCCAATCCCTAATCCCCAATCTCCAGTCCAACCTGTCACCCCTGCCCCAACATCTCCCGCACTTTCATCACCAACTCATCCCCCGTGAACGGTTTCTGCAGCCAGGCAACGTTATCGTGCCCCAACAGCGCTTTCGCCTCTCCCTCCGGCATATAGCCGGTCATGAGCAAGATCCTCAATCCCGGCTCGCGACCGGCGAGGGTCTGCACAAGCTCAAGGCCGCCAATGCCGGGCATCACCATGTCAGTCAACAGCAAGTTAATCCCGTCCAGGCTGCGTTCGTACTGCTTCAGAGCCTCGCGGCCGCTGCCGGCCGTCACGATACGGTAACCATAGGCTTCCAACGTGTGCTGAATGGCCAAGCGAACGTGTTGGTCGTCTTCTACCACCAGAATGCGGCCGTGATCTCTGATCGCCCCGACAGTCCGCCCGGCGCTCGCTGCGGCGTCTCCTTTGTGTAGAGTGCGACTGCTACTCTGCGTGATTTGCTGACCGGGCAGATATATCGAGAAGCAGCTTCCCACGCCGATTGTGCTGTCCACGTCGATTTCGCCATTATGCTGCTTGACGATACCGTACACCTGGGCAAGTCCCAGCCCTGTTCCCTCGCCCTTCTGCTTCGTCGTGTAAAAAGGTTCAAAAATGCGGGGCAGCGTTTCAGCCGCTATTCCCATTCCGCTATCCGAGACTTTCAGTCGAATCCAGGGTCCGGCCGCCATGCCCGGTAAGGGCGGTTTTTCTCCTTCTGGAAGTTGCAGGTGGGAGAGGACTATCTGCAGTTTTCCACCGTCGGGCATCGCGTCACGCGCATTCACAGCCAGGTTCATCACCACCTGCTGCACGCGCGTCGGGTCGGCCAGGACTGTAAAATCGCCTTCGTCGCGCTCCAGGCTGACGGTGATGTTTTCCGGAAGCGTGCGCTCCAGCAGTTCCACAACACCATTCAAGAGCGAAAGCAAGTCTATCAACTGCACGGACATCATGCCCTGCCGACTAAAGTCGAGGATCTGCCGGACGAGAACGGCGGCATGGTGGGCCTGCGCGTTGATTGTCGTCAAATATTTAGGGCTGTTTACCAGCTTCTGGTTACGTAACAATATCTCGCTGTAAAGCGTGATGACGCCGAGAATGTTATTAAAATCATGGGCGATACCGGCCGCCAACTGGCCGACCGTAGCCAGCCTGTCTTGTTCCTGAAGATGCTGCTGGCGCTGTTCTTCTTCTTGCTGTTGCAGGACGCGCGCCGTGATGTCGCGCGCCACGCCCTCGATCGCCGCCAAGGCGCCGGTCTCGTCGTAGACCGGCGTATTGCGCACCTCGGCCCAGAACGTTTGCCCCTCTTTGCGGCTTCCACGCAACACAAACGGCTGTTTCGACAGTTCGTTACTTTCGACGGCCGTCTGAACTGCCTCGCGCCCTTCTGGATGAATGCCTTCCAAAAGCCGTTGTGGATTTGCGTACAGCTCCTCCGGCGTGTAACCCGTGATTTCCGTAACCGCCGGACTGACGTACTCGAATCCGGGCGACGGCAGCACGCGGAAGCGGTAAATGATGTCCGGGGCATGTTCCGCCAGTCGCCGGAAGCGAGCCTCGCTCTCGCGCAGCGCTGCCTGCGCCGCCTGCTTTTCCTGGCGCAGCGCTTTTGCTTGCATGGCGCGCCGCACCGCTTCGCCCAGCCGGGTCAGGCGGTCCTTGAGCAGGTAATCGTCTGCCCCTTGCTGCATGGCCTTCACAGCCGTGTCTTCGCCAATTGAGCCGGAAACGATGATAAATGGAACGTCCATTTCGAGCTCGTTCAGCAGCTGCAGCGCCCGCGAGGCGTCAAACTGCGGCATGTTAAAGTCGGCCAGGATCACGTCGAGCTCAAGGTGCAGCCGCGCCAAATAATCGGACTCGGACTCTATCCGCTCCCAGCGTGGCTCAAAGCCGCCCAAACGCAAGGCGCGTATAATAAGCTCACAGTCGTCCTCAGAATCCTCAAGAATTAGCACACGCAATGGTTGGCTCATGACGCTGACTGCCAACTCCTAGGTCGCCTGGTTCAGCAGCAGCCAGTAAAGGCCAAGTTGTTTCACGGCCGCGGCAAATTGCGGAAACTTGACCGGCTTGCGGACGTAGCTGTTGGCGCCCATCGTATAACTGGCGACCACGTCTTCCTCTTCACTGGAAGACGTCAGGACGACAACCGGCGTCAGTTTGGTCGCCGGCTCGGCCCGAATGCGCTGCAGCACCTCTATTCCGTTTAGCCGAGGCAACTTCAGGTCGAGCAAGATGATTGCCGGAGTCACGGTCGTGTCGCGATTGGCATACGAGCCCGAACCATAGAGGTAGTCCAGCGCCTCTACCCCATCGTGAACCACCACGACGTCGTTGAGAATATTGCTCTGTTTCAACGAGCGCAGGGTCAGCTCTTCGTCGTCCGGATTGTCCTCCACCAATAGAATTGCCTTTTTACTCATCAGGGTCTCCTTCAGAGAGAGTAAACATGAATGACGCCCCTTTGTCTACGGCCGCGTCGGCCCAAATTCGGCCGCCATGGCGGTAGACGACGCGCTGCACCGTGGCCAGACCAATACCCGTGCCTGGAAAATCCTTGACGCCGTGCAAACGCTGAAAGGCGCCAAAAAGCTTGTCGCCGTAAGCCATGTCAAATCCTACACCATTGTCGCGCACGAAATAAACTCGTTCGCCGTCTTCTTCCTCTCTGACGCCGAATTCGATGTGAGCCTGCTCGCGCGTACCCGTAAATTTCCAGGCATTATCCAGCAGGTTCTGCAGCATGACGCGTAGCAAATGGGGATCTCCTTGCACGACGACTTCCGGGGCGCAGACAAAGCGGACCTCGCGCTCTGGCTGCTCTCGCCGCAGCTCGTCTATGATCGCCTCTGCCATTGCGCTCAGGTTCACGCTGCGGAGCTGTAGCTCGTGGCGTGTCAGGCGCGAAAGTTGCAGCAGGTCGTCGATCAGGTCGCTCATGCGTTGGACGCCGGCCCGGATACGTCCGATGTAGTGTTGGCCCGTTTCGTCCAGCCGGCCTGTGTACTCCTCGAGCAGCGCCTGGCTAAAGCCGTCAATGCCGCGCAAGGGGGCGCGCAGGTCGTGCGACACGGAGTAGGCAAACGTCTCGAGCTCATTATTCGCGGCTCTTAACTGGCCGGTGCGCTCGGCGACCCGCTGCTCGAGCAGCTCGTTTGCCTGCTGCGCTTCGCGGTACAGCCGCGCGTTTTCCACGGCCAGCGCCGCGCTGGCGGCCAGATCCTGGGCCATTAGCAGGTCGTCCTGCCCATAGGCGAAGTCCTGCTTCGTAGATATGAAGGTGAGGACGCCAAGCGCCTCGCCGTGGGCTATCATAGGGACCGTGATAGCGGACCTCATGCCTACCTCGCGCAACAGCGCCAGTTGCTCTGCGTTCTGCGCCGTCGCTTTCAGCAACTCGTCCGAGATATAGGGGTAGAGTTCTGGTTGGCCTGTGCGCAGCACGTGGTAGCTGCCCCGCGCAGCGTCAGGATCTGAGGGGTAACGTTCCTGCAGTTCCGCAGCCCAAGCCATTTTTTCTGGATCCGTGTGCATGACGGCGAGATTGTTTAGCGTTCCATCCTCTTCCAGAATGCTGACGGCGCACCAATCGGCGATGTGTGGGACAGCTAATCTGGCGACATTTGTCAGAGTCGTCTCGTAATCCATGGAAGAGCCCAGCAAAACGCCCGCCTCGGCCCGAAAGCGCTGCCGTTGCTCGGCCGCCTCTGCCTTGCTACGAGCCATGCGCTCTTGTTCGAACAGGCGCTCTCGCTCCTGGCGCGCCCACCATACTTCGGTTGTGTCTCTAGCAATGATCAGACGCGCCTCGCGCCCGGCGTACGGTACAATGAGCGCTGTAATCTCGACCTCAATAAGCGACCCATCTTTGCGCAAATGCTTCCAGCCGCGAGAATACTGCCTTGCCTTGTCACGAGATTCAAAGTGCTCGTGCAGCCGGTCGCGTTCGCTCTCCGGCCGAATGTCAGTGATGCGCATTTGCAGAAACTCATCGCGCGAATACCCGTAATGCTTGACGGCCGCCTCATTCACCTCAAGAAATCGCAGCGTCTGCTCGTCGAAAAACCACATTGGAAGCGGGTTGTTTACAAAGAAGGGCCGGAAGGTTTCTTCGTCTGTCTGCGTGGACATGATAGTATCTTATCCAAGATACGGAGTGATGGAAAATAGAGGAGCGTCAGCTTCAGCGCCGGTCACGCTGATTCACAATACTTCTCTCGCTCCTGGCTGTCAGTAGGAAATCCGTAATGGCTGGAGAATTGGAGAACTAAAGAACTGGAGACTAATAACGAATCTCCAATCTTCAGTCTCCAGTCTCCATTGCCACCACCCCTACCACATCTCCCACCGCTACGCCTCCCGGCCCCCGCCGCCCCACCAGCATACCGCTGCGCTTCGCCGCCATCACCTCCGCTTCTCGCAGCGGATACTGCACGAAATGAATTTGCCCTAATGGTTGCCCGGCCTCGACACGGTCGCCCAGCTCGTAAAAAGACTCATAAATGCCCGCCGATAATGCCATTTGGTAACAGTCCGCATCCGGTATTTCCATCAACTGCATCGGCGACAAGCCGCGCCGCTCCCGACTGAGCGGTTCGCCCTCGATTACGCCAAAGTGCTTGAGCAGGTTACGCGCACCCACTTCAGTGATATTTACAGTCGCCGGAGCCAGCATGCCCACGCCGCCTACCTCCGCGCACAAAAAGACTTTGCCCATATTCTCCACCGCGTAATCCAGCAAACCCGGCCCGCTTATCTCCTTCATGACCAAAGCCAGCGGCGATTGGAAGGCCATCATCGCCTGCCACGTCCGTTCTCGCTGCGCCTCGTCGTCCAGGTAATGCATGCTGATATAAGGCATCAGCGCCAGCGACGCGCCGCCCGAGTGCAGGTCGATCACTGCATCACACAGCGGCAAGATCTCTTCGTGAATGTAATGGGCGATGACCTCCGTGATCGTTCCATTCCAGCGCCCAGGAAAGACCCGGTTCATATCCTTGTTATCCAGGGGTGACAGTCGCATTCCCGCAGTGACTGCCGGTAAATTCAGCGCCGGCAGAATAATGACCCTCCCCCGCACCTGTTCCGGCTGCAGCTCGCGTATCAGCTTCAAGAGCGCCACCGGCCCTTCATACTCGCCCCCATGATTGCCCCCCACGAATAACATCGTTGGCCCCTCCCCATTCTCGATCACCGCAATGGGAACCAACACCGACCCCCACGCCGAGCTGTTCGTAGAAGCAGGCGCCCGCAAATACCCCACCTGCTTCCCCTGCTCCCCTAGCGCAACATCCGTGCTGACCGGCGATTGTCCCAATCTCTAATCTCCCAATTTCCAATCACTTCACAAACAACGCCCTCTCAAATTCGGTCACCAACTCACACCCATCTGCCGTCACCCGCACCGTCTCCGAAAAGCTAATTCCCCCTTCGCCTTCCACCTGTATCCAGGGCAGCACGTGGAACGTCATATTGGCCTGTAGCGGGCGCATCTCTTGCGGCTGCATGCTCAGGATGTGCCCCTCGCCCCAGTCTGGCGGCAGGCCGATGCCCACCGAGTAGGCCGAGCGTGAACCCTGCATTCCGCCAATGGGCGATGCGCCGATCACCTTGCGGCTCGCTGCGTCCACCTCGTGCGCCGAAACGCCCGGCCGCATCGTCTCTACCATCGCCTGGAATGCCTCCTTTACCACCTTCTCCGCCTCGCGCACGCGCGTGCTCGGCTCCCCCACAAAGCCGGTGCGCATCAGAGGCGCGTGGTACCGTTTCAAGCATCCTGCCAGCTCGAGCATAATGATGTCGCCCTGTTCAATGGTGCGTCCGGCCCACGTCGCGTGGCCAATAGCGCCCCGGTGACCCGACGCCACAAACGGGACGATAGAGGGCCACTCGCTGCCGGCCTTGATCATCGCATAATTCATCGCCGCCGCCACGTCGTTTTCCGTGGCCCCGGCGCACACGGACTCAATGCCCGCCTGCATCCCTGCCTCCGTCGTCCGCGCCGCCTTGCGCATCAGCTCTATCTCATAGTCTGACTTGATCAGCCGCGCGGCTTCTATAATTCCTGAACAGTCCACAAAAGTCGCCTGTGGACACTCCATGAACAGCATTTCCTGCTGCGCCGCCGTGAAAAACCAGCAATTCTTTTCGTAGCCAATGCGCTTGTCCTGCCAGCCAAACTCGGCCAGCGTTGCCTGCGTCTTATCCACCGGATGCTCGTAATCTTCATACGGGCGCAGTTCTTCCAGCCACGTCAGCGCCTTATAACCGCTTTCCTCCAGGCGTCGCGGAACCGCCACCGGTTCCCCCTCCATGGGCACGAGTACAGCATTGAAGTAATAATGGCCCGGGCTCTCAAAGCCCGTCAGGTAGCAGATATTTTCCGGCGTGTTCGTCATCATCACGTCCAGCGCCTGCTCCGCCATCCGCCCCCGCAGCTCCGCCAACCTGCGCTCATACTCTGCCATAGGGAAAACCAAATCATCACGCTGCAACATTATTTATCCTGTGTTCGCTGTGGCTTACCTTAGAACGTGGAAACAAACTGTTGACGCCGAGAAAAGCCTATGCTATACTGAAATCCATCCCGTATACAAGTTGTATACAGGTTGGATTATAAACTCTCTCGCGTCCAAAGTCAACTAATCCCGCCTACAACCCAATTCCACCGAAGGTACAGGGACTCATACTGATGGCTAAAAAGAGCCAGGAGGAGATCTACAAACAGCTTCGCGAGCGCATTTGTTTGCTGCACTACCCACCTGGCGCCGTGTTGAGCGAAAACACGCTGGCCGTCGAGTTTGGCGTCAGCCGCACGCCAGTACGCTCCGCCTTACAGCGCCTGGAATTCGAGGGACTGGTAACCAGCATGCAGGGTGTCGGCACCATCGTCGCTTCTGTAGATCTCAAATTCCTCAAGGAGGTCTACGCCTTGCGTATGAAACTGGCCGAGCTTGTCGGCGACCTTGCGCGCCCGCGCGTGCCGCATGGCACCATTGCCGCCCTGAAGGAGCTGCTAGAGGAATGCCGGCAGATGACGGACCATTACGATCCCGATGCGATTGCCCGGCTCTATAACGACTTTCACGAGGAAATGCTCAACGTGATCGGAAACGAGCCACTGCGCGTCATTTCCAACCAGCTTTACTATCAAACGGCGAGGATCTGGCTACAGATTCTGCCCGATCTCGACTGGCACAGAGAAGTTAAGCTCACCTGCGATGAAATTGCCGCAGTAATTGAAGCGCTTGAGAACGAAGACATGCGCGCCGTCGCTCGTGTGCGCCGCGACTACATGTCCTCATTCCTCTCACGCATCAACAGCTATCTGGCCAGCGCAGATTCAAGAGAGAGAATCGGTTCGTAGAACGAACTTGAAAATCCGGAGGAGGTGAAATGCTCGTCCAGACACACAATTAATCATATCAACCGTTTGAAAACCTGTGAGTATCACGAGGAGGAGACATGCTTAAATCACGTAAATATTCACTGTACCTGCTTATCACCCTGGCCCTGATTGCTATTCTGGTCGCCTGCCAGCCGGCCCCCGAAGAGCCCACCGACGCGCCAGCCGGCGAGGAAGAGCCCGAAGAGGAAGAACAGGGAGAAAGCACGCTGGAGCGCGCGCGACGCGAGGGCGTCGTCCGCGTTGGTTTCGCCAACGAAAATCCGTACGCCTTCGCTCAGCCTGATGGCACGCTATCCGGCGAGGCCGTCGAAGTTGCTCGCGCTGTCTTCACGGCGCTGGGCATCCCCGAAATGGAAGGTGTGCTCACCCAGTTCGGCTCCCTGATTCCCGGTCTGCAGGCCGGTCGTTTCGACGTCATCACCGCCGGCATGTACATCACGCCCGTCCGCTGCGAGGAAGTTCTCTTCGCCGATCCCGAATACCAGGTAGGCGAGGCCCTCATTGTAGAGGCCGGCAACCCCCTTGATCTGCACAGCTATGAAGACATTGCCGCCAACCCCGACATCACCGTAGGCACCGGCGCCGGTTACCTCGAAATTGATTTCATGACTGCCGTCGGCGTGGCTGAAGACCAGATCACGACCTTTCCCGACGATCCGTCCGGCGTCGCCGGGCTTCAGGCAGGCCAGATTGACGCCTGGACCGGCACGCGCCCGACGCTGCTGATCATGATGGAAACCGCGAACGATCCTAACCTGGAGCTGGCCGATCCCTTTACACAACCCATCGTCGACGGCGCGCCGGTCACCTCCTACGGCGGCGCTGCCTTCCGCTACGAGGACCAGGAATTTCGCGACGCGTTCAACGAAGAGCTGCAGAAGCTGAAAGATTCCGGTCAGCTCCTCGAGCTGATCGGGCAGTTCCAGGGCTTCGACGAAGGCTCCCTACCCGGCGACGTCAAGGCCGAAGATATCTGCCCCGACGCCTACGCCGACATTGAATAATCGTTTTACACTGTAACCGGTGGAGCCTGCTCGCTGGGCAGGCTCCACCACGTACAGCGATTTTGCAAATCGCTGAAAGAAACGAGTTGCAAACTCGTTTTACGATGAGGAACCATGACCAACAACCAACCACGTATCGGAACCCTTTCCGTATGGGCGGGCGAAGAAGATAAGAATTTCTGGCAGCGCTCCACCCAGGTGCCCGTCGTGCACAGCGTCTCCTTCGGCTATCACGACCTGGACGAATGGTACGACGTCGCCGTGGGCAACGAACCAGGTCACATTTATGGGCGCAATACTAACCCTACCGTCGACGCCTTTGAAGACAAAGTGCGCCAGTTAGAAGGAGCAGAGGCCGCGACCAGCTTTTCCACCGGAATGGCCGCCGTCAGCAACACGCTCTACACCTTCTTGAAGCCCGGCGACCGGGTCGTCTCGGTCAAAGACACCTACGGCGGCACCAACAAGATCTTTTTGGAATTCCTACCCCAATTGCAAATCGACGTCGCCCTTTGCGACACTACCGACCACGAAGCTATCGAGGCCCAGATCCAGAAGGGCTGTGACCTTCTCTATCTGGAAAGCCCCACCAACCCTACGCTGAAGGTCGTCGACCTCGCGCGCCTAGCTGCCGCCGGCCACGAGACCGGCGCCATCGTCGTCGTCGACAACACCTTTGCTACACCTATCAATTCCAATCCTCTCCAGCTTGGCGCCGACCTGGTTTTACACAGCGCCACCAAGTTCCTGGGCGGGCATGCCGACGCCCTTGGCGGCGTCATTTGCGGCCCGGCCGATCTGGTGCACAAAATCTACCATTACCGTGAAATCAACGGCGCCACGCTACATCCCATGGCCGCCTACCTGCTGCTGCGCGGCATGAAAACGCTCCATTTACGCGTCCGCCAGCAGAACGAGAGCGCCCTGCGCATCGCCCAATTCCTGCATGAGCATCCCTTCGTCGAAAATGTCTATTATCCTGGCCTGCCGTTTCACGAGAACCACGACATTGCTGCGCGCCAGATGCACGGCTTTGGCGGTGTGCTCAGCTTTATGCTGCGCGGAGGCTTCCCTGCCGTGCGCGCGATGCTGCCCCGCCTGCGCTATGCCCACGCAGCCGCCAATCTGGGCGCCGTCGAAACCGTAGCCGCCCCACCGCGCACCAGCAGCCACGTCGAGTCCTCCCCTGAAGAACGCGAGGCGATGGGTATCCCCGAAAGCCTGATCCGCTATTCTGTGGGTATCGAAGAAACAGAAGATCTTATCGAAGACCTGCAGCAGGCGCTGCGAGCGACTGCGGCCGAAATAGAGGCCGGAGCCGCCGAAATTGACAATCGGTCTGCGCCCGCTACGGCCGCGGCTTCGACGGACTAACGCTTATGAAGACATATCGTCTGGCGATGATCGGTTTTGGTAACGTGGGCCAGGGCCTGGCCCAGATTCTGCGCGATCATGGCGGCGACATCGCCCGCCGTCACGGCGCGCAGTTTCAGATCGTCGCCGTCAGCGACCTGCTCAAAGGGAGCGTGTACGACCCCGAAGGGCTAGATCCCGCCGAGCTTCTCGCGTCCATAGAGGCCGTTGGCAACCTGGACCGTGTTGAGGCGCTCCATCGTGATTGGGACGCGCTGCGCACCATCAAGGAAAGCAACGCCGGCATCATTCTCGAAATGAGCTACACCGATCTGCACACCGGCGAGCCCGCGCTGACTCACATCCGCCAGGCCCTGCAAAACGGCCGGCACGTCGTCACCACCAACAAGGGGCCCACTGCGCTGCACTTCCCGGAACTTAAACGCCTGGCTGACGAAAACAACGTCGAATTTGGCGTCGAAGGCACCGTCATGAGCGGCACACCCGCGCTGCGGGTGGGTATGGAGCTGCTCGGCGGCGCCGGCATCCGCCGCGTTCAGGGCATTCTCAACGGCACCACCAACTACATCCTTACCCAGATGGAATCCGGAGCCAGCTACGAAGAAGCGCTGGCCGAAGCGCAACAGAAGGGCTATGCCGAGGCCGATCCGACCGGCGACGTAGAAGGCCACGACGCCGCCGGTAAGGTCGTCATCCTCGCGAACTTGCTGATGGACCTTCCGCTGACGATGGCGGACGTGGAATGCCAGGGGATCACCGGCCTCACGCCCGGCGATATCAGCGCCGCCCAGGAGGCCGGAGAACGCTGGAAGCTCATCGGCTTAGTAGAGCGGCGCGAGGATGGCACCGGCCAGTTGGCCGCCACTGCCCGCGTGCGCCCCACCCGCCTGCCTCTCTCCCATCCGCTCGCCTCCATTGGCGGCGCCACCAACGCCATCACCTACACCACCGACCTGCTCGGCGACGTCACCCTCATCGGCCCCGGCGCAGGCAGAATAGAGACGGGGTATGCGTTGTTGGGGGATATGTTAGCGATAAATAGAAAATGAAAATGCTCCTGAACGGCCACTGGCTCGACCGTCCACAAAAGATCGAAGTGCGCGATCCGCATGATGGCAGCCTGGTGGACACCGTTCCTTTAGCCTCCAGAGACGATATGCACGCGGCGATTGAGGCGGCGGAAGCGGGGTTTTTGCGGGCGCGCGCAATGCCGGCACACCAGCGAATGGGCGTATTGCAGCGCGCCGCCCAGACCATCGAGCACGAGCACGAGACGTTTGCGCGCACCATCGCCCGCGAAGGGATCAAGACTATCCGCGAAGCCCGCAAAGAAGTTACCCGCTGCATCCAAACCATTCGCATCAGCGCCGAAGAGGCTCGCCGTCTCGGCGGCGAAACGATTCCCTTCGATCAGATGCCGGGCAGCGAAAACCGCCTGGGCTACTACCGCCGCGAGCCGATTGGCATTATTGGAGCCATCACGCCCTTCAACGATCCCCTTAACCTCGTGGCGCACAAAGTTGGTCCGGCGCTGGCAGCCGGTAATGCGATCATCGTGAAGCCCGATTCCAAGACGCCGCTCAGCGCGCTCAAGCTGGCCCGCGCCATCCACGACGCCGGACTGCCTCTGGGCGTGCTGCAGGTGATCACCGGACACGGCAGCGAAATAGGCGGCCTTCTCGTCGTCGATCCGAGCATCCGCATGATCTCCTTCACGGGCGGCCTGGAGACCGGGCTCAAAATCATGAGCAAAGTCGGCCTGAAGAAAGTTGGGATGGAGCTGGGCAGCAACTGTCCCGTCATCGTCATGCCCGACGCCGATCTGCAGCATGCCGTCGAGGCTAACGTCAGCGGCGCCTTCTGGGCCGCCGGCCAAAACTGCCTGCACGTGCAGCGCTTGCTGGTCCATGACCACATCTACGACGAATTTTGCGAGCGCTTCGTGAGCAAAACCGCGACCTACCGCGTGGGCGACAAGCTGGACGAGGCTACGGACATGGGTCCGCTGATCAACGAAGCCGCCGCCGTGCGAGTCGAGCAGCTTGTCGAACAGGCCATTGCCGACGGCGCTACATTGCTCACCGGCGGCGAGCGCACAGGCGCATTTTACGCTCCTACTGTCCTCGCCCACGTGCCCGACCACACGCCGCTAGCCCGAGAAGAAATATACGGCCCCGTCACCGTCCTCTACCGCTTTCACGAGTTGGACGAAGCCATCGACCGCGCCAACGACGTGGAATACGGGCTGCAAGCCGGCATCTTCACCAACGACCTCAACACTGCCTTCCACGCCGCGGACCGCCTGCATTGCGGCGGCGTCATGATCAACGACAGCACCGATTACCGCATCGACGCCATGCCCTTTGGCGGCGTAAAAGGCTCTGGTCTTGGCCGCGAAGGGATCCATTTCGCCGTAGAAGAAATGACGGAACTAAAACTAATATGCGTCAATCTCCAATCCCCAATCTCCAGTTCTCCAATCTCCATCACGTGACACATGACACCTGACATGCTCATCATCGGCTCCGGCATCTTCGGCCTCACCGCCGCCCTCGAACTCGGCGCTCGCGGGCATCGTGTTATGGTGCTCGATCAGGGCTCCATCCCTCACCCGCTTGCCGCCTCCACGGACATCAGCAAAATCGTGCGCGTCGAATACGGGCCGGACGAGGCGTACATGGCGCTTATGGAACGCGCCCGTGAAGGCTGGCTGCGCTGGAACGAGGAGCTGGGCCAGGAACTCTATCACGAAGACGGTCTGCTCATGCTTAGCCAGGGGCCCATGTCCCCCGGCGGCTTCACCTACGAAAGCTACCGGCTGCTACAGAAACGCGGCCACGAGGTGCAGCGCCTTGACGCCGACACAATCGCCCGCCGCTATCCGGCCTGGAACGCCCAGCTTTACAATGACGGTTACTACAACCCTAAAGGCGGCTACGCCGAAAGCGGCCGCGTCGTCGCTGCCCTCGCCGAGCTTGCACGCGAGTCCGGCATCGCATTCCAGATCGGACAGCTGGTGCAGAGCATCACAGAAGACAACGGCCGCGTCACCGGCGCCCGGCTGGCCAACGGCGAGCACGTCGCCGCCCGCCACGTCGTCGTCGCTGCCGGCGCCTGGACCCCCTGGTTGCTGCCCGAGCTGCGCCACGTCATGCACGTGGTGGGCCAGCCCGTCTTCCATATAAAGCCCGCCGATCCCGAGCGCTACCGTCCTCCCCATTTCCACACCTTTGCTGCCGCCGTCTCGCGTACCGGGTGGTACGGCTTTTCCATCCATCCACGGGAAGACGTTATCAAGATCGCCAATCACGGCGTGGGCCGCTCCATCGACCCGCTGCATGACGAGCGCCGCGTCGACGACGCGCAAATCGCGTCCCTGCGTGCCTTCCTGGCGCAGACCTTGCCCGACCTAACCGAGGCGCCGCTCGTCTACACGCGCCTCTGCCTCTACTGCGACGTACTCGACGGCCATTTCTGGATCGACCGCCACCCACAACGACAGGGGCTTACCGTCGCCAGCGGCGGCAGCGGGCACGCGTTCAAATTCGCGCCGGTGCTCGGCTCGCTCATTGCCGACGCCGTCGAGGGCAAACCCAATCCCGACCTACACCGCTTCCGCTGGCGTGCACTCGATCCCGCCACCGTCATCGAAGAAGCCACCCGCTACCAGGGCTTTCCTGGAAACTCCAGAGTTTCCCGGAAAGTGTCGGAGGCGTAGCCATGTGGAGAAACATGCTGGCCCTGCTGGGATTGCTCACATTCATAACCGGGGCAATTCTGATGACCGTCGAAGCTTCGCAGCAGCAGCCAGAATCGGTAGACTCGCTTGCCGCCCGCGTCGCCTTTAGAGACGACATAGCCGTGATCATCGCCGGCATCGGGCTCTTGCTGGGCCCCATCCTCACTATACCCTGGTGGCAACACCGGCTGCGCAGAGAGCAAAAATGGTTTGAAAAGCGCGATGAACCTGTCGAAGGCCCACCGCGCGTTCCAAATTAAATGACTATGGCTCACCAACCATTCTTCACCCAACAAGAATACGACCAACGCATCCAGCGCCTGCGCCAGGCCATGCAGCAGCGCGACCTCGACGCCTGCCTCATCTCCCTGCCCGAAAACATCTACTATCTCACCGGCCTCGACCACTTCGGTTACTTCGCCTACCACGCGCTCATAGTCACCTGCGAGGGGCCGATGACCATCATCGCCCGCGCCATGGAACAGGTCACCATGGGCCTCTTCCTGGTCAACACCAACTTCCGCGGCTATGCCGACGGAGACGACCGCGCCGCGTTTACCGTGAACGTCCTGCACAACCTGGGCATTGACGGCGGTAAGCTCGGCGTTGAGAAAGATTCTCCCTTCCTGCCACCGCTGATCACCGAGGGCATCGCCGCCGCCATGCCGGCGTTAGCCCAGGTCGATCTTTCCGGCCTCGTAGACGGGCTGCGCCAGACTAAATCGGCGCAAGAAATCCTATACACACGCCAGGCAGCGACTGTAGCCGACGCCATGATGCAGGCGGCCATCGACGCGGCGGCCGCGGGGGTGAACGAGCAAGAAATCGCCGCCGAAGTGCAGCGCGTCATGGTCCTTGCTGGCGGCGAGCTGCCCGGCTTTGGCCCCTTCATTCGTTCCGGCGTCCGCCTGGGCCAGGAGCACCGCACCTGGGAAGACAACGTCTTGCGCCACGGCGACGCCCTATTCGTCGAGCTGACAGGCTGCGTTCGCCGCTATCACGCCGCGATGGGCCGCCTGATCTACATCGGCGAAGCGCCACCCGGCTCCCATGAAATGGCCGAAGTCTGCCTTGAAGCTTTCGACGCCCTCGTGCGCGCCATCCGGCCCGGCATACGCGCACGCGACGCTTACGCCGCCTGGCAGGCGCGCGTCGACGCGGCCGGCCTTGCTCATTACCGCCGTCACCACTGCGGCTACATGATTGGACTGGGACTGCCGCCCAGTTGGGTCGGCGGCAGCATGGTCGTCGGCCTGCGCCACGACAGCAACCTGGAGTTAAAGGCCGGCATGACCTTTCATCTCATGTCCTGGCTG
>JAICPS010000193.1 GCA_025929715.1 Anaerolineae bacterium
CGCTAGCCGAGCGCTAAAGCGCCGACTACGAACCTGCATTCCTATATATTGGGCGGATTATACCAGAGAATTCCCCGCCGATCAGTCTACGACGCAGGCGAAGCCCAGCGCGCCCGGGCCGACGTGGGCGCCAATGGTCGGCGTGACCTCCACGGAAACCGGTTCATAATGCGCGGGAATCAGATGGCTCGCCTCTTGCCGCAGCGACCTGGCGCCATCGTCGTTAGCCGTGTGCAGCAGCGCCAGCTCGCGCAGCGAGCCGAGGTCGGCGATGTATTGTATAAGATGGCTCAGCGCCCGGGTGCGTGTACGCACTTTTTCCAGCGACTGCACTTTACCCTCGTGTACGTGCACCAACGGTTTAATTTGTAGCAGGGTTCCCACGCCAAATTCGGCCCAGCTCACGCGGCCGCTCCGTCGCAGATATTCCAGCGTGTCGAGCAAGGCGAAGACGTGCGTGCGCCGCACCTGCTCTTCCAGCGCCTCTAAAATCTGGGGAATGGTGGCGCCGGCCTGCGCGGCGCGCGCCGCCGACAGCGCCAAAAAGCCCAGGCCCATAGAGACCTGCTGCGAATCAAAGACGCAGACCTCGATGCCCTCTGCTGCCTGCGCGCCAAGCCGCGCGGCGTTCAAAAGCCCGCTGAGCGACGAGGCCAGGTGGATCGAAAGCACACCTGTTGCTCCGTCCTGCGCCAGCTTTTCGTAGGCCGCGCTGAACGCGCCGACGGCCGGCGCTGCCGTGGTCGGCGGCCGCTTATAATGCGGCAACTGCGCGTAAAACTCGTCCCGCGTCAGCTCCACGCCGTCCAGAAAACTCTGTCTCCCCACGTTTACGTACGTGGGCAGCACAGTGATCTCGTGCGTCTCCGCCAGGGACGGCGGCAGATCGCAAGTGCTGTCGGTTACAATACGTATTGTCACAGCTCAATTCCCAACTTCCATTCTCCAATCTCGCCCGAACCAAGTTCGGACAATCCCCAATCCCTAATGTCCAATCGCCGACCTCTACCCTTAACCCTACTCCGCACCCAATATATACATATAGTGCGGCTGTCCGCCGGACAAAAGCTCTATATCAACGTGTGGATACAACGCCTTGATGCGCTGCACCATCTCCGCCGCTTCTTCCTCACTCACGTCCTGCCCGTAGTAAACGCTGACCAGCTCGCGCTCTTCCACAGCCATATCGGCCAGCGTGCGCGCCAGGGCGTCGTCCATGGTCTCGCAAGAAGTGCACACGCGGCCGTCGACCAGCCCAATAAGCTCGCCGCTGGTCACCGTCACGCCGTCCACGTTTACTGAGCGCGAGGCGACCGTAATTTCGCCGCTGGCTACCTGCTTGCCGGCCTCTTGCATGGCGAGGTAGGTCTCGTGAAGGTCGCCGCGCGGATTCAGCGCCAGCATGGCGCTGATGCCTTCTGGCGCGGTGCGCGTGGGCGCCACCAGCACTTCCTTCTGCGTCAGCTCGCGGGCGGCTTCGGCTGCCGCTTCAGCTGCAAGGATGACGTTCTTGTTATTAGGCAACACGATTAGCCGCCGCATTGGCGCTTCTTCGATAGCTCGGAGGATCTCTTCCGTGCTTGGATTATGGCCCTGTCCGCCAGCGACGACCGCCGCGCCCAGGCTGCGAAAGAGTTCGGCCAGGCCGGGACCGGCCGCGACGGCCACCACGCCCACCAGATCCGGGTCCACGGCCGGCGTCCCAGCTGGCATTGGGCCAGCCGCTGGGGTCGCTGGCGCGATGAGCGCTTCCATTTGCATCTGCATGTTTTCAACAACCACGTCCGTGATGCGGCCCACGCTATTGGCATAAGAAAGGGGCCGGCCAGGATCGCGCACGTGCACGTGCACCTTGATTGCCCGCTCGTCGCCCACGACCAGCGTAGAGTCGCCCATTGCATCGATCGCCTGGCGTACGGCGCCCACGTCTAGCCCCTCGCCCATCAAAATGAACTGCACGTCATAGGGAAATTGCAGCTCGCCCTCTTCTGGGGCGGCCAGCGCCTGTGCCGATAAGCCGCGCCCTTGCGCATCGCGCCCTGTAACGGCCGATTCCATTCCGCGCTCAGGCCCTGTAGCCGCGGATTCCATTCCGCGCATCTGGCCGTTAACATAGCGCAGCATGCCTTCGAGTATATAGACCAGCCCCTGGCCGCCCGAATCGACCACGCCGGCCTGCTTCAACTCGTCCAACATGTCAGGCGTTCGCTCCAGCGTCTGGTGGCAGCGTTCCAGCACCCGCTCCAGCAAAAAGCGCAGATCGGAACTCTTTTGCACCGCCTCCTGCGCCTCTTCACTGCCTTCGCGAACTACGGTGAGAATGGTGCCTTCGACCGGGCGCATTACGCCCTTGTAAGCCGTTTCTGCGGCCTCCTCAAATGCGTCGGCAACGTCTCTGGCGGTGGCTACTTCTTTGCCGCTAAGACTGCGCGCCATACCGCGCCAGATCTGACTCAGGATGACGCCTGAATTGCCGCGAGCGCCCATCAGCGCGCCTTGCGCCAATTCCTGGGCCATCTTGCCGGCGTGCAACTCCTGGCTATCCTGTACGCGATTATAGGCAGCGCGCATGGTCAATAGCATGTTGGTGCCTGTGTCGCCATCGGGTACGGGGAATACATTAAGGGCGTTGACTTGCTGATGATGCTGATCCAGCCATATCAGGCTGGCATAAAACAGCTTGCGCAGCTGCTGGCCGTTACATTGAAGCCACTTCTGTGGCATCTCTGTTTTGCGCTGAGCGCCGCGTTCGGCGCCCTGCGCGGCGCCTTGCGCTGGAACCGATTCACTCAACCTGTTCTTCCTCCCGGCCGGACTTGTCACGAGTCGCCGTTGCTCACGCGCAACCCCTGAATGTATACGTTCACCGCTTTTACGGGCATGCCCAGCGCTTTTTCGACGTGAAACTTGACAGTGTTCTGGATGCTCTGTGCCACAGTTCTGATTCGTGTCCCATATTCGACGATGACATAGACGTCGATGATGATGCCGTCGTCTTCGAATGATACTTCAATTCCGCGCCGGGCGTCGCGCGTCAACAGGTGGGCGATGCCCTCGACCAGGTTTTTACTAGCCATGCCCACGACGCCGTAGCACTGGTGTACCGACCTTGTGGCAATAGTGGCCACGGTGGACGGTGAAATATCGATTTGTCCCAATGATTCGTCACTGGTCGCCATGCAAGCTCCTCAGACGAGAATTGGCCGCAGATGAACGCCGATGTTCCCGCTTCGCGCGGTTACGCAGATTTGTTCCAGCCCAAAGGGCCTTTATCTGTGTGCATCGGCGGCAAAGTATTAAGTATGCGCCAACTGTTAGGTTTATGCCAGATTTGTTGCGCGAAAGCGAAACTAATTTTATAATTTACTGTCGAGCGACCAGCCCGGTCGCTTTTCGTTTGTGTTGTGATTACGAGGTGACATTATGGCTAAATGTGAGAATTGCGGCAAGGGGCCGCAATTTGGACAGAACGTAAGTTTTTCGCAGAAGAAGACCAAGCGGCAATTTAAGCCCAATATTCAGCGGATCACTATATACGAAGACGGTAAAAAGGTGCGCAAGCGCCTCTGTACGCGTTGCATCAAGTCGCTGAGCAAGGTGTGATAACGCTACGGCAACATAAGCGAATCCGCGAATACCACACGGTAGCCGCGCTGGCGCAGTTGTATGATGCTGGTCCCCGCGTCGTCATCCGGCATCTCCTGCTCGAAGAGGGCCAGCACGTCCTGCCAGCGGTCGCGGTCCACCAGGTAGAGCTCAACTTCCAGCAGCGATAGACGCAGCGGCTGCGGCAGGCCGGGCGGCACCGTCATCACCCCTTCCCAAATTGTCTCCTCCACCGTTTGCTGCACCGGCGGCAGCAGTTGGGTGGCGATGGCTTCCCAACCCAAAACATCGTCGCCGTCGTCGCCGTGCTGGCGCCGTTCCAGCCGTAGCAGCACGAACGGCGACGCCAGCTGCTCTTGCTGCACGTGGAAGTAAGCCGGCCCGCGCAGCCGCACGTGCACCGTGTTGCCGGCGACGAGGTTGTTCAGGTCGTACTCGGCCACACGGTGCGGCACGACCTGCGTGAACTCCGCCAATGTCACGCGCGAGAGATGGGCGTCCGGCACGGAGATAGGCTGGTAGCGGGCCAGCGCCAGGCGCACGAACGGGAAGTACGCCTGTTCCGACGCCAGCTTCACGTCCGCCACCCATAGGTCGCGGTCCGTATCGTAGACGGGCTCGTAAGCCGCCGCGTGCACGGTTTCCCCCGCCAGCTCGTCCAGCGACAGGTTTAGAGGCATCTCCACCGCTTCTACAAAATCCACAACGCGCAGCGGCGCCGTGTTGGCCGCATTCCACAGCGGGTCCATGCCCCACTCGCTCGTATATTTGCTCAACGTTTGGGCGCGCTCGCCCGTGGGACTGATGCCCGGTAGGCGCACCAGCGCCGCCAGCAGCTCGCCCGCGCCGGAAGAGAACCAGGGGCGCTCCATATAGACGCGCAACCCGCCACCGCGCCGCTCCCGCGTAATCACGTTTGCCGCGTCCGTCTGCGTCCAGCGAAAAATCGGCAGCGTGTAGAGCAGGTTCGGGGCGTCGGGCCGCTGGGCATTGGGCACGTCCAATTCAATAGGCAGCGGCGCCTCCGTTGCCAGCGGTCGCCGCAGGTTGAGCGGATCGGCCGTAATTGCCGCCGGAAAGTACTCGCGGAAACGAGTGGTAGCCAGCGGCGTGTAGGTGACGCGATGATACTTAAGGTCGCCGATCGTGTGCCGGGTCGCGGTAAAATCAAACTCGTCATCGCTATCCTCGGCCATGCGCAGTTCGGCCACGTGCATCTCCTGTGAGGTCACGTCGCTGGCGGCGTTGTAGGCGGGTTTCGCCGGATCGTCGAATGGGTCGGTCCAAGCGGCCCAAACGTCCACCTTTCCCGTGCTTTTGCCGTCAATTGCCAGCTGCCCCGCCAGCGAAATGGCCGTCTCGCCGACGTCGCGGGCAGGAGCGATGTTCAACGTATTGAACTGCGGAATCGCCAGCGGTTGCTGCACGGCGTGTACCAGCGCCAGCTCGCGATAAGGCAGCTGCAGCCAGTTGCGTCCGGACTCGGCCTGAGCTTTCAGTGCGGCTAGGTCGGCAGGAGCGGCCTCCTCTGTCCAGCCCCAGATGGCCATCTTTGGCAGGTCGGCGGCGTGGAAGTAGGAGCAAACGCGAACGTTGGCGCTCTCTCCCTGCGCAAGCTGCACGGTCAGCAGTCGCTCTGCGACGTTCCATGCCGGCTGTGCAGGGGCGTCGCCCGCGGGCAGACCCACCAGGCGCAGGCGCAGCGGCAGCAGGTTGGGCCACGCGCCGGCAAACGGGATCTTGTTAACCACCTGCCCGTTGGGCTCGATAATCTCCTCAAAAGAGGTCATGCCCGGTAAGCCAAGCAGCAGCACGCCGCGTGCGTAGGGATCGGGCAGGTACGCCACCTCGTGCTGAGCGCCCGTTTGCAGCCAGTACGTGCGCTGCGTGGCGGGGTCGCTCACTTCCTGAACGCCAGGCAGCGGCAGCAGGTCGCCGGTCAGCGGGTCCGGCGCGTGCGTCAGTGTGCCCGCCTCGCGCGCAGCCAGATCATAGGCCGCCTGGTCCTTGTTCATGCCCGGCGCGCCGTCAAACTTACGATGGCGCTCGGACATCAGCTGCGACACCTTGGCCGGAGCGATGTGGCGCTCGCTCTGCTGCGACGTAATCGTCCCTGCCGCGTCGGTCACCGCGCTGCGCACCACGATACGTTCGAGCGACTCGCCTTCGATGGGCTCCGCGCTCAAGAGCAGGGGCGGCGGCGCCACAGGCTCGAAGCGCCAGAACGGGGCAAGCGGCGTGATCTCGGGCTGGTCCTGCTCGAAGGCCGGTTCGCCGGGGACGAACACGCTATTGCCCGCCAGATCCGCTACCCGCGCGCGAAGACGGTAAGCGTAGCCGAAGCGCAGGCGCGGCAGCGTGCCCGGCATGGCCTGGAACGTCGCTTCCATCCGGAAGGGCGTCACGGCCTCGTTTGTTGCATCGCCCGTGGTGTGGTCGGGCAGAATCGTCTGGCCCGGTCGCGGCGCGCACAGGCTCCAGCCGTCCCAGGTAAATAGCGATTCGTGCGCGCGCAGCACGCGCGTGGCCCCTTCCTGCAGCGGCTCGGTCACGCTCATCTGCACGAAGCCCTCGTCGGCCTCGGCGCTAAGCGCCAACGTGTCGCCGGGCGCCCCTCCCTCGGGTTCCAGAAAGACGTAGTCGCCCAGCCGCTGGCAGAGCGAATGCCACTGCTCTGACACGTCGTCCCAGACGTCGATGCGATAGCCGCGCACCAGGTCGTCGGCGAACAATGCGTCGTCTGGAGGTGGCGGTGGGCCGCCGGAGGCTACAGGCGGCAAAGGAGAGCCGTCGACCGCCGCCAGCGACGCGTTCAGGGCGTAGCTGCGCACAAAGGTTGCCTCCAGCTGCGCCGCTTTTTCTGGCCGCACGATGGAGACGCCGGCGGTTTGTAGGGCGGGCAGGCCCTGTTCTTTTGGCTCGTTGCGCGGGCGTGTGTTAAGCGCTGTTGTGCCCACCACGTTCGTCGCCGTGTTCTGCAGCTTGACGCCGCCACCGGCGACATCTACCTGCATTACTCGAAAGCGACTGGCGTCGTCCAGCCGCAGCAGGCCGTTAGCAATGTCCGAGTCGGACGGGCGCGGACGCGCGGCAAAGCGGCCATCCGCCAACACATAGTGGGTGCGCGGCGTGTAGTGCGTGGTTGTCGCCTGCAGGGTGATCGACGGCTGCACGCTTACTAGACCGGGGGAGGCCGGCAGCTCCTCGGGTAGCACCAGCTCCAGATCGACGACGAGGCCCAGATAGCGCAGCAGGTTCGGGTAGTCGCCCAGTGAAGCGATCATCTTGTGAAAATCAGTCATCGCCGCCAGGTCGGCCTGCGTAGGAAGCGCGACCGACGTGAGGCTCGTCGGCGCGATGTAGGCGTTGAGGTCGTCAAAAGCCGCAGCGGGCGAGGCCGGCCCGCCACCTACTCCGAAGCGCACGCGTGGGGTGAACTCCACGGTCGCTGAAAGCAGGCGTCGCAGGAGGCGCAAGAGCAGCGCCAGCAGCATCAGGAGCAGGCCGAAGAGACCGAGACAGCCTATCGGGCTCAGGCAACCGGCCCGCTCCAGCAAATCGCGGCAACCGGGGCGGCCGTCGCCGTCGCCCGGCCTCTCGCCCTCTTCCGGCGAATCGAGCACAACCGGCCCGCGATCGGTTGGGCCGGGCACGTACGGTGGTTGCGGGCGCACGGGGCGCGCAATTTCCTGCAGGTCGTCGTCAGCCGCCAGCACGTCTACGTGCGGCAGGTTAAGGCCCGCGCCGTACCCGGCGTCGGTCGCCGCGCGCTGGTAAACGTCGCGGATTGTGTCGTGTATCGCCCCGGCGTCAAACGTGAGCACCGAAGCGCCGGTCAGGTCTTCGAACTGGTGGGGAATGATCAGGGTGTCGTCCTTGAACAGCGCCTGCCACAAGTCCGAACGCAGCACGCCCGGCTGCGGGGCGGCGGAGATCGTGGGGCCGCCGTCAAAGGTCACGTCAAACGTGGACCCTGCAACCTGGGCCGGCCAATCGAGGAAATCAGGAAACTCGCTCAACGGCATCGTGCTCACGCCGGGGTCGTCGTTCCACAGCCGCGGCGACATCAGCACGGAAAGCCGCAGCGTCGTCCCCGCCGCCAGCGGGCCATCGCTGCCATTGGGTAATGCCGTCCAGGTGAGAGTCGTCTTTTTCATCTAATCCTCCGCCGTCACCGGATACCCCGCAAACGCATCACAATACTGCGCCCAGGCGCTTGGCGACACCAGTTGCCGGAAAGAGGGGTCGGAGCCGGCAAATTCGCGCTCCATGGAAACGCTCACGCTCGTGCTGAAGAACAGGATTTCAATCTTTACGGTCAGTTTGGCCTGTCCCCAAAGCGTTCCACCATGCGGGACAAAGCCCTTCGATGCGTAGGTGAGCCCCAGGTAGAATTCTAGCGAGACGGTGATGATGCCCAGTACCGAGAGGGAGCCCGCGGCGCGGAAGTAGCCGGTGAGCGCGAAGTCGGCGCCCGCCATTTGGAAGTAAAA
>JAICPS010000078.1 GCA_025929715.1 Anaerolineae bacterium
AGGAAGAAGAGGAGGAAGAAGATGAGATTAGGGATAAAAGATTGGAGATTGGCGATTGACCGATAATCTCCAATCTCGCCCGAACGAAGTTCGGTCAATCTCCAATCTCGAAATCTCCAATCTCCCAATTTCCCCACCCCCCACGCCCCCACCACCAACACGGCCAACAAATGATTCGCCGCGCTGAGGCCGAGGGTAAAGGCCGCGCCGTTGAGGTAGCGTTGGCGGCCGGTCTCTTCGTAGCGCTCGTAAAGGAGGATTGTCAGCAGCAACAGGAAGGAGAACAGCGTGTATACTTCCGGCGTCGCCGCGTGCCACCAGAAGGTGTGCGACACGGCGAGCGCCAGCACGGCGAACAGCGAGGCGACTAACGAACGTAGATGCCGGTATATCCAGTAGAAGAATAGGGCAACGGTCCCCGCGCCGAATAACGCCGATAGAAAATTCACCAGCCACAGCGGGTCGAGCATGGGCAAAGATTGCACCAGCAGGTGCCCGATGATAACGTAAAGTGGGTGATCCCAGGCGGCGACGCCCAGACGCGCAAAAGGCCATGGATCCGGCGCGAAATTGACGTCGACCATCTCGGCAAATATGAACGATTCCGCCGTAATCGCCTCTCGCTGCAGCCGGATACCATCCCCCCAGGCCAACGACGGTTGTAGCGTGAACGTGTAGAAGAAAAGTGCGAGCACAAACAGCGCGGCGGCGACCCAGAATCGTTTCATAGACCGCACGATTATACCGACGGAGAACATCGATGGTAACAACTGCCCTCGTCACCGGCGCCAGCGGCATGCTTGGCCGGCACACGGTCGATGTTCTTCTAGAAACAGGCGTCGCCGTGCGCGCCTTCGTGCGGCCCGGCAGCGACGTGGCGCACCTTCGCAAAGACGGCATTCGTCTGACTTTTGGCGAAGCCGGCGAGCTTCACGCTATCCACCAGGCTGTGCAGGGCGTAGACGTTTTGTTTCACCTCGCCGGGTATCTGACGGTAAGCGCGCCCTTCGGCGGTTCTGACGATTCGCCCGGCGACTTGCACCGCTACCAGACGGTCAACGTCGACTTTACCGAACAATTGCTTGCAGCAGCGTACGAACACGGTCTCTCGCGCTTTATCTTTGCCAGCTCCAACAGCGTCTACGCTCGCGACGCCCCTGTGCCAACACCTGAGACTGCGCCATTGGAGCCGCTCAGCGCCTATGGGCGTTCCAAGCTTGCCGCCGAACAACGTGTGCAGGCTTATCAACAACGTGGCCTGCCCACCGCGATCGTGCGCCCCGCCGTCATCTACGGCCCTGGTGACCGCTACTTCACGCCTACTGCCCTACGATTAGCTCGCCTGCCAATCTTGCCGCTGGTCAACGGAGGGAACACGCTCTTCGACATGGTCCACGCTCGTGATGTGGCCCGCCTCTCGTGGCGCGTCGCGTGCAACGATCAGGCCGCCGGGCGCATTTATAACGCCGGACCGGGTCAACCTACTACGCTGCGCGGGCTGGTCGATGTTTACCGGGATCTCAAAGGTCATGGCCCGCGAATTATTACTGTGTCACTGCCTATGGCTCGCCGCTTTGGCGGCTTAGGTCGGATGTTGCTAGCGCGCGTGGCTCCCGGCGCTGAAGCGGCTCTCACGCCTCAAGGCCTGGCGTTGATGAGCCAGGATCTGCGCCTCGACATGCGGCGGGCTGCAGAGGAACTCGACTACCATCCGCGCTTTACGCTTGAAGAGGGCCTTCGTGAAACTCTTAGCGCGTTGTAATCAGTATTGGTAGCTGTTTATTGCTATCTCTGGACCGTCCGTCCAGACGACGAGCGCCGCACCGTAGTGGGAGTGAGGAAAAAGATCAATTAGCCGCCAGCACGTGACCGTGCCTTCCACCTCGACGTGGGCGAGCGCCAGCCCGTCTTCCGCCATCACGCTAAACGCCGCCAGCGGTTGCGTCAGCCCCTTGCCCGTGGCCTTAATAAAAGCTTCTTTGCGCGTCCAGATCCGGAAAAACGTGGCATTGCGCTCGGCCGCCGGGGCCAGCATCAACGCCGTCAGTTCTCGCGTCGAAAAGAAGCGCCGGGCAATGCGCTCGGCGTCGTCCAACTCTCGGCGGTACTCCAAGTCCACACCCAGGGCGGGCCCGCGCCCTAGCGCAATCAGGGCCAATTCGTGGGAGTGCGCTACGTTAAACTGGACGTCACTCTGGTGCTCTGCCGCCAGCGCCGGCTTGCCCTCCGCACCATATTGAAAGCGAATCTCGGTGGCAGGCAGCGACAGCGCGCGCCCCAGGACCGCCCGTAACACGCCGCGACTGACAATGTAACGTCGGCGGTGCTCCGCGAAGCGAAAGCGCGCCGTTCGGGTTTCCTCGTCTGGCGCAAGGCAGCCCTTCAGCCGCGCTACTTCTGATTGGGGGCGCGCCAGCGTCACGCGCCATATTTGTACCTCTCGGGTCCCTAATGGGACGGAGTCAGGCGCCACCGCCCACGCATCCTGCATGCTCATAAGGCTCAGTATACCGCGGGCGCTTTGGGGTCACAATGGTGGCTGCTGCATCAGGTGTTCGGCACGTTATCGCGAAGACGTGACAGGTTTCCAAACCCTGTCACGTCTGGACTCTACGATAGGCCTAGCCGTTATTTTGTTAACTCACAAAGAGTGACGGTCACCTCTGGGCGGACGGCAAGCGTCAACAGAACCTAGAAGTAGATCGCACGCAACAGCACAAACAGCACCAGACTCTGTAAGACGAAGATTGCGCCGTTATTGAGTAAAAAATGCCGCATCTGGTAGCCGCCCGGCTCGCGGATCATCAAATTTATCCCATGCGTGAGTGGTGTAACGTATGAAGTGGTGACCCCGACGATGACACATATGGCATAGGCGTGTGGCGGCGCTCCGAGCCCTATCGCCAGGTTTAGGGCAATGGGTAACACGAGTAAGCCTGTCACCATATTGGAGATGACCTGGGTCAGTACGACCGTGGCAAAATAGACGATGATCATCGTAACGAAAGGACCGGTTTGTAATCCGCCGATGAGTTCCGCGAGTTGTCCTGCCAAGCCGGTCTTTTCCAGCGCCATCGCCAGGGGTATCATGCCGCCGACGACCACCAAGATCGTGGCATCGACACTGCGGTAAGCGCGATCGACGCTGATACAACCGCTGAGCACAAGCAATACGGCCGCCGCGAGGCTGGCTGTAGCTAATGGTAGCAACTGCGAGACCACGGCCGCGAGCATCAATGCCAGGATAACTAGGGTCAGCCACACTCTGTTGGTGATCAAGTCTCCGCGACCGGGCCCCAGATGTGTCACGAGAACCAGGTTCATGTCGTTTCCCACCCGTTGCAGTCGCGCCAGTGGACCTTGCAGCAACAGGGTGTCACCTAATTCTAGCGCCATTTCCGTAAGCTCCCCTTGTTCGGCGCGACCGTTGCGGTGCACGGCCAGAATATTCAGTCCATACCGCTCGCGGAAACGGCTCTCCGCGACTGTGGCGCCGACCAGGTTGGAACGAAATGGCACCATCGCTTCGGCCAAACGCAACGACTGCTCCTCAAGCTTTTCAAAGCGGTCCAACGCGATACTGCCTTTAGGATCCAGATTATGTAAGGCAGCGGCCTGAAAAACGTCTCCACGCGCTCCCTTTACGATCAACAGGTCATCCTGCTCAAAAATACGGTCACTGCGCATCGCCTGCAAATCTGCGCGGTCGGGTTGAACGGCAACGACGTTCAAGCGAAAGTCGTGGCCAAGTTGTGCTTCGCTGAGCCGTTTGCCGATCAGATCCGATCCCGAACGAACGCGCAAGCGATAAAGCTGCTCTTTTAGCTCGTAAGTGTCCTCCACTTCCTCCAACGATGGGCGCGTCACCGGCGCTGGAGCCATCGCCGGCAGTAATCGCCGGCCTACTAGCGTGTACCAAAGCACTGTAATAGCCAGAAAGCTGAGGCCGAATGGTGTGAGCGAAAAGAATTGCAGCGGAGCGACGCCGGTACTGCTCAACTGATCGTTGATCACAACCGTGGAGATAGCTCCGATCAATGTAAGCAGGCTTCCCACGACGCTTGCGGTCGTCAACGGAATCAAAAACTGTCCGGGCGCAATCCGGGTTCGACGGGCCACACGCAACAGAGCTGGCAAAAAGAGTGTGACCACGAGCAAATCGCTGATGATGGCGCTCAGTAATGCGCCACTCACCATCGTCACAAGCAGCAGCACGACCGTTCCACGTTGCTCCACGCGCAGAAATTGTTGCGCAATCATGGCTGCCACACCTGTCTCATACAGGGCTGCGGCGATGATGAATAGAGCCGGCAGAATGATGATTACCGGTTGGCCAAAGGCGCTAAACGCTTCCTCGGCATCTAGTACGTTGGTTAAGATCAGGGTGAGCATGACCAACAACGCCGTCAGATCCGCTCGCAGGCGCTGTGTCGACATCAGTATGAGCGTAGCCACGAGGAGACCAAGCGTGATCAAAGCTGCAGAGGACATAGCTGTCGCCATTCTACGCGCCAGCCCTCCCAAAACAAAAAAGAGCAACCGTTTCCGATTGCTCTACCTCTTGCTCTCTATTCTCTTGTTCGCCGCTTATGTTCTCGACGGCGCTCCCTGTAGTGGACGTTCAGCCAGAGCTTTCGAGCGGGTTTCGTATCCTTCCCATGCTTCTTCGCGGCCTTCAGCCCGGCTCAAACGGGATGAAAACATGCACAAAATAATAACCAGAACTGCTGAAAAAAGAATCCATCCACCGATAATTGTTGCTATCAACATCATCTTTACAATACCTCTCCACCCTCATATCTGCGAGCCAAGGTCGAGAAAGAAAAAAGCCAGGTCACTATGATGATGAGCCTCTTTGCCGGTATACCGCGTGCTACGATGTATGGCGATGGACCTGGCTTTTCCCGATTGTGGGTTCAGCAAAAGAACCATCAATCAAACTTGAATATAGTATGCACTTTGCCGACGATGATGTCACTATTACATATGTCCCACTATTTTCGATGATAGGTGTAAAGCGACATTGTGACCATAGCCCATCCTACTCATATATATCTAGACCGTTCGTCGCTTCTTGACTTTGCCCACCTCAGCTTGCCTTGTACAATATGTCTATACGCCGGTGGCAGCATAGGATTGCCCGATCCTTACCCGGCTCAAAAAAACTGCGCTATCCCCACTGCCGGATGGGCACAGCGTTCGATATCTTTGGCCAGCAAGCGACTGGGATCCGTAGCGCCCGACCGTTGAGGAGTGACTATCATGGATTACAACTTTAAGGCTCTGGGTAAGCGCGTCAACGCGCCGTCCAAGGAATTGGAGACTTTTCCCCGTCCCGAGCACCTGACCGTCGTGCGTTTCAGCAGCGAAGAACTCACCAGCTTCTGCCCGGTGACCGACCAGCCTGACTTCAATACGGTCGAGATCGAGTATTATCCGCGTGAACTGTGCGTGGAGAGCAAGAGCCTCAAACTGTACCTTTGGTCGTTCCGCGAGGAGCGTATCTTCGGCGAGGGTCTTGCCAGCGCCATCGCCGCCGACCTCGTGCAGGCCCTCGAGCCCACCTACTGTCGCGTGACGCTCATTCAGAACATTCGCGGCGGCATGCAGTTGACGGCCGTGGCCGAAATTGGCGAGCCGCAAAAGACAAGCACATGATTTACGTCGTTCTCTACCTTGGCGCCGTAATCCTGGCCAATCTCATCGTCGCGCGTTATGGACCGGCCAGTACCATCCCTGTCGGCTTTCTCTTCATCGGCCTCGATCTCACCGCGCGCGATCATCTACACGATGCGTGGCATGGAGAGGGTCTTGCCTGGAAAATGGCCGTTCTCATTGCCACCGGCTCGCTATTCACATGGCTGATCAATCGCAATGCCGGACCTATTGCGGTGGCCTCGTTTGTTGCATTCGCCTCCGCCGCGACTGTCGACGCGCTGGTATACCACTATCTGCGACGCTATCCGCGTTGGTTGCGCATCAACGGTAGTAACGTGCCCAGCGCCGCCGTGGACTCCATCGTTTTCCAAGTTGTCGCCTTCGGCGGCTTTCCCTGGGTAACCATCCTCGGCCAGTTCCTGGCCAAAACGCTCGGCGGCTTCCTATGGTCGCTGCTTTTCCGCCGGCTGGACCGCGCCGCGCTCGTCGGGGCGGAATAATGCAAAGCAATATAACTTTGCAGGACGTCTTTAGCGCCCAGCAGCGCATTGCGTCCGTGGCGCGCCAGACGCCTCTGTTATCCTCCTCTAGTCTCTCCGAACGGACCGCGGCGGACGTCTATCTCAAGCTGGAAAACTTGCAGGAGACCGGTACTTTTAAGGTGCGTGGCGCCGCCAATAAGATCCTGAGCCTGTCTGAGGAACAGCGTGCGCGCGGCGTGGTGACAGCTTCCACCGGTAACCACGGGCGGGCCGTTTCATTTGTCGCCAAGAAAGTCGGGATTCCCGCCGTCGTGTGCATTTCCGAGCGTGTACCGCAAAATAAGGTCGAAGCTTTGCGACGCAATGGCGCCGAGTTGGTGGTAGAAGGGCACGGCCAGGACGAGGCCGCCGAGCGCGCAGCAGCGCTGCAGGCGGAGCGCGGTCTGATCATGGTCCATCCATTTGACGACCCCGACGTGATCGCCGGTCAGGGCACGATCGCTCTCGAGATGCTCAATGCGCTCCCCGAACTGGACATAATCCTTGTGCCGCTTTCCGGCGGCGGACTCGTTTCGGGCATCGGCCTCGCGCTCAAGTCGGCCGCGCCGGGCGTTCGCGTCGTGGGTGTATCGATGGAGCGCGCCCCGGTGATGTATCATAGTCTCCAGGCCGGTCACCCCGTGCAGATGCCCGAAGAAGATACGCTGGCGGATAGTCTGCTGGGCGGCATTGGTCTGGAGAATCAATACACTTTTCGCCTCGTGCAACAGTTCGTAGACGACGTTGTGCTGGTTTCGGAAGAAGAGATCGCGCGTGGCATGGCCTTTCTTTTGCGGGAACATAACGTCGTTGCCGAAGGCGCAGGCGCCGTTGGGATTGCAGCACTTTTGGCCGGTAAAGTCTCCAACCTGGGGCGAAAAGTTGGCGTCGTCGTCAGCGGCGGGAACGTCGACGTCGAACGGCTTCTGAAGATCGCGCACGCGTAGGACAAGTTCTACCAATGGACGAACAATCTGCCAGCTACCAGGCCGCCAAACGCGACTTTCGTCGCGCCCGTCAGCGTGGGGCTCTGGAAAGCGTCATTGCCCAACTGACCGGTAAATCGGCCAAGCTTCTACCCTATGGCGAGATCTCTGATCAGTTACGCGCCGGCGAAGCGGTGCCGCGAGGCTTGCAGCGGATTCCGCTGAGCGCAATCGTCGGGAGCGTCGGCCGCTACGGCGATTTTACCCGCAGTTTCTTGCCCCGGGGCAACACTGCTGAGGAGCGCTGGGCGCGTGTGCGGGCGAGGTTTGATTCCGTCGAGGATATGCCGCCCATAACCGTCTACCGTCTGGGCGACTCGTACTTCGTTCTTGACGGCAATCACCGTGTTTCCGTAGCTCAGGTCCTCGGCGCCACGCACATTCCGGCCTACGTCAGCGAAGTCGACGCTCGCGTCCCCCTTTCTCCTGATACACAGCCCGACCAGCTGATCTGCGCCACGAAGTATGCAGAATTTCTGACGGAAACACATCTCGACGAACTGCGCCCCGGGGCCAGCCTCGCGCTGACCGCCCCGGGACAATACCGCGTGCTCAAACAGCAAATTCAAGATTACTGGGCATGGCTAAAGCATGAAAAAGGACCAGACGCACCGTTTACGGACGCTGTTAGCGGCTGGTACGACGATATTTACCTGCCGCTTATCGGGGTCATTCGCCGCCGCGGCCTGTTGCGCTACTTTCCCGACCGTACCGAGACGGATCTCTATGCGTGGATCATCCAACACCGTGAGGAGCTGCAGGAAGAACTGGGCTGGCAGGTAGACGACGCTTCGGCTGCTCGCGATCTCGTCGAGCGTTTCAGCCCCAGGCCAAAAGAGGTCTTCAATCGCGTCAAAGATCGTGTGCTCGAGGCGATCACACCAGATCCCCTGGAAGCGGGTCCGCGCCCAGGCTATTGGCGTGAAGAAGTGCTCGGCGCGGGACACGAAGACAACCTATTTACGCATATCCTGACGCCAATTAACGGGCAGGAAGCCGGCTGGCGGGCGCTGGAACAGGCGCTGATCGTGGCGCAGCACGAAAACGGCCGTGTAAACGGCCTGCACGTCGCGCGGCAAAACAAAGCCCAGTCGCCCGCGGCGCAGGAAGCGGCGCAGAAAGCGTTAAGACACAAATTTGACGCGCGCTGCGCCGCCGCCGGCATTCCGGGCGAACTCTCTATCGAGAGCGGCCGTATCACGCCCACCATCGCCGCCCGCGCCTACTGGAACGACCTCGTCGTGATGGCCCTCTCCCACCCGCCCGGCCCGCGTCCCGGAGATCGTCTCAACTCGGGCTTTAGCGTTCTGATTCGCCGCGCCGGCCGACCGGTGTTGGCCGTGCCCGGTCCGGCCTCGCCCTTAAACCGGCCGATGCTGGCGTACGACGGCAGCCCCAAGGCCAAAGAAGCCCTTTTTGTCGCCGCCTACCTTGCGGGCAAGTGGCAACTTCAGCTTACCGTTCTTAGTGTCGCGACTGAAGAAACCGCTGAACAGAATACCGCCGAGGCGCTTGCGGCCGCCCGCCACTATCTACAGTCTCGTCGCGTCGAGGCCCTTTTTGCCCTTGAGCGTGGTAACGTAGCCGAGGTCATGCAGCGTGTTGCCTTAGCCGAGGAAAACGACTTCGTGATCATGGGCGGCTATGGCTTTCGTCCGCTGCTGGACGTCATGCTCGGCAGCACGGTCAACGACGTTTTACGCTGGCGCCGCTGCCCCGTCCTTATTTGCCGCTAGACTTCGATTTTCATTCCCAGACCTGCCGTTTGTGCCTTGCTATAAGCCAGGAGCGCGATGGCAGTGTCTTGCACCCCGGTTCCCGTGAGGTCACATACCGTAATCTGTTCCTCGTTTCGGCGCCCTTCATGCGTCCCTGCCACTAGCTCGCCCAACTCCACAATGTCGCTATCTTCTGAAATGATGCCTGCTTCCAGCGCGTGATGCAGTTCGCCCAGTCGAAACGCCTGTGATTTTCGGTCGCAGGCCATGATGTCGGCATGGGCAAAGACCTCGGCGTACAGCTCCTGCTTTTCTTCGGCGTCAGAGCCCATGGCCGTGACGTGCAGGCCGGGGTGCAGCCACTCTGCGCGAATGAATGGTTCCCTGGTGGGAGTCGTCGTGACCACCACGTCGCTCTGCCGGACGACCGCTTCCACGCTACCCGCTGCCTCCAGCGGCACGCCGAGCACCGGCTCCATTTCTGCCACGTAGTCCTGCAAGCGCTGTGGCGTGCGGCTGTAGACGAGCACCCGCTCAAATTGGCGCACCAATTGCAAGGCGCGCATTTGATAGCGGGCCTGGGCCCCGGAGCCAATAACCCCGGCCGTTCGCACATTTTCACGAGCCAGGTAGCGCGCCGCCAGCGCCCCCGCCATGCCCGTACGCACGTCGGTGAGGTAGCCGTTGTCCAGCAGGATGGCCTGAGGAAAACCCGTTCGCGTACTGAGTAGGATCATCATGCCACTGAGCGAGGGCAGGCCGAGCGCGCGGTTGTCGAAGAAGCCGGAGGACATCTTTACCGCGAAGCTGTCGAGCCCTTGAAGGTAAGCAGTCTTGACGTCTACCTCGCCGTTGTTCTCCGGAATATCGACGCGCAGGATGGGCGGCATGATGGCCTTGCCTGCCGCAAGCCGATGAAAGCCGTCGGCGACTGCCGCCAACGATTCGCTATCGACGCCGATACATTTCCGAATTTCTGATTCGGTAAGAATGGTTACTTCCATGTGCAACGGTCATCCTGATTACAGTCGTCGCAACCGTCATCCTGAGCGCAGCCTTCGGAGCGAAGGATCTCGGAGATGCTTCATGGCGCTAGATCCTTCGTTTCACTCAGGATGACGCGTCAATGCCTCAACGTCGCGCCCAGGAACGATTTTGTGCGCGGATTCTGTGGATCGCCAAAGAGCTGTTCGGGCGGACCCTGCTCCACGATCCGGCCGTTATCGAAAAAGACAACGCGGTCGGACACCTCGCGGGCGAAGCCCATCTCGTGCGTCACCAGCAACATCGCCATCTCGCCTTCGAGGGCCAGCTCACGGATTACGCTCAACACTTCGCCAACCAGCTCAGGATCCAGGGCCGACGTCACCTCGTCGAACAACATCACCTTCGGTCTCATGGCCAGCGCCCGCGCAATCGCCACGCGTTGTTTCTGGCCGCCAGAGAGCTGTGAAGGGAAATGTTCCTTCTTATCTGCCAGGCCCACCTTTCCCAGAAGGTCTTCGGCGCGCGCGATGGCCTGTTCTTTGTTCATGCCCAACACGTGGACCGGCGCCTCATACACGTTGCGCAAGGCAGTCATGTGCGGAAAGAGGTTGAAGTGCTGGAAGACCATGCCGATGCTGCCGCGCACCTTGCGTAGATGGCCTTCGTCGGCATCCATCAGCTTTCCATTCTTTCGTTTGTGCCACAACGGCTCGCCCTCGACGTAAATGTAGCCGGCGTTCGGTTTTTCAAGGGTCATCAGGACGCGAAGAATCGTGGTCTTGCCCGATCCGCTGGGCCCGATAATTGTTACCTTCTCGGCCGGCGCTACACTAAAATCCAACTCGCGCAACACGACCAGCTCGCCGAAGGCTTTGGTCACATTTTCAAACCGAACAATAGGATCTGCGGTGCCTGCGGTGGGATTTTCATTAGTTTGCATAGCGTGCCTCCAATTTACGAACAATCATGGACGACGGATAGCTGATCAACAGGTACAGAAGACCTACCATCGTGATCGGCACCAGGTAGCGGAAGGTGCGCGTGCCGATCACTTGCCCGGTTTGCAGCAATTCATTTACGGTGATAGCCGCCAGAAGCGCCGACTCCTTAAACATGGCTACGAGATAGTTGCCCAGCGCGGGAAACATGGGAGGAATTGCCTGGGGTAGGATGATGGCCGTCCAGACCCTTACCGGCGAAAAGTTGAGCGCAGTTGCCGCCTCCCACTGGCCAGTGTCCACGGCGTCGATGCCGGCGCGGTAGACTTCGGAAGTATAGGTGCCGTAATGCAGGCCCAGCGCGATGGTGCCAATGATGAAGGGCGGCAGCCGCAGGCCATATCGAGGCAGAACGTAGAAGAAAAAGAAGAGCTGTACCAGCAATGGTGTGCTGCGGATGAACTCCACGACGGCGCCAACCGGTTGTGCGATCAGTTCGTTCTCGCTGCGCCGGCCTAACGCCATGAGTAAGCCGAGGATCGCGGCCAGCGCGAAGCCCACCAGTGAGGCCTGTACGGTGATCAGTAGCCCCTCTAGCAGTTGGGGCAGGATCTCTAGGGCAAATTGGAAGTCAAAGAATTCCACAAGTTCGTCAAACATGCGTTATATCCTCCTATGTGGCCCACTGGCGGCGTTTTTCGAGCCAGCGCACGCCGAGAGTGAGCGGATAGGCGATGAGGAAATAGATGAAAAGCAGTAGGGTGAAGATTTCGGTGATGCGCCCAACTGTCTGGCGCAGGGTTAGCGCCTGGAACGTGACGTCGGAGAGCGTGATCAGCGAGGCCAACGAGGTTGCCTTCAGCAGCTCAATAAGCAGATTGCCGAACGGTGGCAGGATGCGGACGATGGCCTGAGGCAGGATCACCCGGCGCAGCATCAGGCCGCGCGACATGTTCAGCGCGATTGAAGCTTCGATCTGGCCGCGAGGGATGGCCTGTATCGCGCCGCGCACCACTTCCGCCCCATAAGCTCCCACGTTTAGTCCCAGCGCCAGCACGCCCGCTTGAAAGGCGCTCAGGCTGATGTTGAACGGGTCGAGCGGCAGGACAAAATAGATCCAAAATAGCTGGACAAGGATAGAGGTGCCGCGGAAGATTTCGACGTAGATGCCGCTGATGCTGCGTAGGACGACGCTCTGCGATGAGCGTAGGATACCGGTGATGAGGGCGACGACGAAGGCAAGTATAGCGCCCCAGAAGGTGAGTGAAATGGTCGTGCTGAGGCCGCGCAGCAGGCTAGGCAGTAGATCGAACGGTGGGAGTTCTGGCGGCTCGGCCAGCATTTGCACGCCGAATGCCGTCCCTACGATGAGAATGGCAATAACAAAGAAAATGCCATTCTTAATGCGTTCGGAGCCTACAGAAAATCTTGCGACCATGGTTCCTCCTCTTTTGCTCGCGCTTCGTGGCGCTGCAAAATTTGTGACGGATGCTCACACCACCCGTAGTTGTTGCGAGACGCGCGTCAATACTTCACATCCTTCTTCTGTCACCAGCGCGGTGTCAGATACAAAGTAGTCGCCGCGCCCTGTCCCCATCAGCCAGGACATGAGATGAAAGGTCATGCCGGCCTTTAACTCCAGGTTGCTGTCGTGGCGTAGGCCGACGACCATGCTGCCGCCGACCCAACTGGGCGGAAGTCCCAGTCCAATCATGTAGCCACAGTGGTGACGGCGGTAATGTGACAGGCCGGCCGCGTCGACGCGCTCCTGCCAGGCGGCGTACGCGTCGCGGGCGTGTATGCCGGGCCGGATGGCGCGCACGACGGCGTCGAAAGCTTCAAGGCAGACTTCGGCCATTTCATAGGAGCCGGGTGGCGCTTCGCCGATGTAGATCAGGCGGCCCATCGCGGCGTGATAGCGGCGAACGCAGCCTGTCAGCTCGACGAATAGGGCGTCGCC
>JAICPS010000708.1 GCA_025929715.1 Anaerolineae bacterium
CGGCTGGCTTTGCGCGATTGTTGTTCCTGTTCCAGGCCGGCGTACATCGCCTCTTCCAGCTTTTCGGGCATCATTTCCCAGTCCCCGCTTTCATCCCACAGCGTCATGCCCTGCCGGCCCGTGCGGCACCACTCCACGTGAACGCCCAACTGCGATCCCTTGCTAACCGTGCGCAGGCGGGCATTCAGGTTGCGCTGCAGGCGGGCCAGCTCGGTTGCGGGAATGCTCGTGGTCGTCTGCGCCGCCGCCTTCGCGTCGCGCCCCTGCTGCAGGTGATAAATCCACAGCACGTCCGTGCCCCAGCGGCTGATACCGTCCTGCAGCAGCTTCATGCCGGTGGCTTTGGCCACAAAGCTCGACATTTTGTTGCGATTTTCGCCGTTGAGATTGGCCTGCACGGCGCGCTGCACGAGCGGGGAGATAATCTGGGTCAGGCTATCGACGACAATCGTCGCCACACGCTCCTCGGGCATCGAGCGCGCCAGTTCGTCGACGATGGGCGCCACGAGGCCGTTGATGCGTGGGTCTTCGAACTCCAATACGTCCCCCGCGACGAGGTGCATTACCTCGTCAAAGCGGTGGTCGCTGTCCACGACGAGAATAGGCGCCGCCATGCGCGCGGCGAAAGTGCTCTTGCCCTCCCCTGGAAAGCCAACCAGGCTCCAGAGGCGACGGGGATACTTGGGAAGTTTTTTGGTTCGCAGACCCATCGCATGCTCCTTTGGATGGATTATCCCACAGGAGGTGGGGAAATACAAACGGGTGTTCTATTGAGTCGGCAGACGGCCATCAGAATGGCTGCGGACCGCAGACCACGATGCGCTGTCTGCTATCCGTCGTCCGCTACTGATAAATCACTACCGCCGGACTTGGCTCCAGCCCCATCACCTGCTCCGGCGTCAGCAAGGGGTTGTCAAAGTTGCGATAGAGCTTAAAGCCGCCATACTCGAAGCCGGGCTCGGCGGCGTACTTGTTGTAGTCGCGGACTTTGTCCGGCCCGCCGAAGCCGTCGGCATCGATGACCAGCTCCACGTGCTCGTAATCGACGATGTTTTGTTTGTCGGGCATCATCTCATCCTCGAACTGGTGCACGATGAGCACCTTGTTGACGCCGATCTCCAACGCTATTTCTTCAAGCTGCGCCTGGATGGGGTTAATCTGCGCGGCGTAGAGGCTGCCCAGCACCTCACCTGGTATTTCGTAGAGCCCGCTGGGAGTTCGTTCCATCGTATATTCGGAATCCAGCGCCAGGTGCACGTTGGGATTGTAGAGATAGGGCCGGATGCGCTCGAACTCTTCTTGCACCGGCGCGTGGCCCGGCTGGATGTCCAGCACCACCCCCATGCCCTCCGCCTCTGCCAGCGCCAGCCACTGTTCAATGGATTCCAGCGACGCGCGGTGGTTGAAGTTGTCATCTTCGCCAAACCAGGGGTCGGCGATGGTCACGATGATGTGAAAGGTGGGCAGCGCCTCTTTCTCCGGCAGCAGCGCCTGGTACTCCGCCGCCCGCTCGCGCAGCTCCAGCAGCAACTGCGGCGTTTCCCGAAAGTTCAAAATCCCCATCCCCGCGCCCTCGGCCGAGCCGTAGAAGCTGACCAGCGTGTGGCGGGAGAGGTAGGGCTGTGGCGAGTTGAGTGTGGGTTGTGGCGTGTAAGTGGCGGTGGGTGGCGGTGTAGCGATGTGGAGGGTGGGTTGTGGCGTGTCGAGTGTCGGGCTGGCCGGTGGCGTGATGGATGCGGGAACGGCCAGAGTCATCGTCGGTTGTAGGGGCGCTTCGCGAAGCGCCCCAACGGTAGAACTGGCGGTCGCCGATACAGATGCCGCGATGGCAGCGGTCGTGGGTAAAGTGGCGGTTTGTTCGTCAGCGCGGCAGGCGCCGAGGGCGAGGAGCAGTGACGCGACTCCCCAGACGAATTGGACTCGGATTGGCGGGATAAAACGGATCAGAAAAATCCGTCTAATCCTGCCAATCCGCGTCAAAATCCCCAAGCTCCAATCTCCCAATCTCGAATCTCGAGTCTCGAATCTCGAGCCCCTACCCCACCACCAAAATCCGATCGCAACTCCCACACCTCACCAGCTGCCCATTATGCGCGGCGGTTACTTTGCTGGACGAGGC
>JAICPS010000430.1 GCA_025929715.1 Anaerolineae bacterium
GATGCGCGTGCCACGAAAGATCATGGCCGTCTGCTCGGGGAAAGACGAAGCCGATTTTCTTAGGAATTCGTGCAGAGGATAGTCTGGGATTTCGACCTCATGAGGAACACCCTCATCGTAATGACTAAGCCAGGGTTTATCCGCATAATTGACGTTCATGCTACTCTTCCTCTTCGTAGGCCATATCCAGAACTTCCACGATCTCCTCCCACCCCGGTGGTTTTATGTTTTGATACGCTCCAACTTCACTCTTAACGTCGTAATCCAGCCGGCGGTACTCGATTTGCCATCGTTCGCCATCCCACGTTAGAAGCGCGTATTTGGCGCGCACATCGCCATCACCAGGCAAGCTCACGGAGCTAACATTTACCAGGGCCAAATCGTTCCACTGACGAATCGACGGGATATGTAAGTGACCAAAAGCCAATACCCCCGCAATAAGCCCTTCAAGAAGCGGATATAGATCGTCGTCAGTCTGCTGCACCTCGCCAAACAATTTCTTTTGAAGGTCCTCCGCCGGATAGATCACCTGATTAACGTCAATTGGATTGGCATGGACGATAAACAGATCGTCGCGCGGGTTCACGCTGGGTGAGATGCGCCGGTGGAAGGGCAGTTCGCGCAGCCAGGCGCGATCCATTTCTCCAAGTCTTTCTCGTGTCCACGAAGCCGTGTCGCTAATCTGCTGGTGCCGCCTCCTATCTTCTTCGTCGATGTCGTCGCTAAGAAGGGGCATTCCATCGATAAATTCATCTGTGTTGCCATAAACAGCCGCAATATCGTCACGGCGCCGTATCCGGTCCAGGCACTCCTGGGGGCGCGGCCCACCCAGACACAGGTCCCCGGCAAAGACGATTTGGTCGACTTCCTGTTCGTCGATGTCCCGCAAAACGGCATCAAGTCCAGTTAGATTACCATGTACGTCAGAAAAGATGGCGATCCGCATGGAACTCTCCTTCGCTTAGTTGAAGTCGTTCTTTCTGCAATAACGCTCGCAGCCGTTCCCGGCGCGCAGCCCCACTCAACGTTTCCAGCGTGCGCACGCCCAGCGGGTCGATTGCTTCTCGAAGCAGCTTTAGTTCGCGTTCGGTGGGCGGTACCGTCTCAAGAAGCTTGTCCGAAACGAGCAGCTCAAAGCCGGTCTTGGCTTGCACGCGCCGCAACGTCACGCCGGGATGTAAGCTGATCAGCCGCATCCGTCCACTCTGCGGCTCGAAGTCAAATTGGCCAAGATCGGAGACCAGATAACGCGGTCCGCGCCCTGCCCGGCGCTGCGTGTCGTGCCCCAGCCCGCTTTTAAAATCAAGCTGCTCTACAAACGTATGCCGTCCATGTCGAGGAACGTAAAGCAAGACGTTCTCCTCAAAGACGGTAACGTCTGGAATGCCGCCGGAACCGGGCAGTCGTAGCCGCGGCGTCTCGTAACTTCCACCGATGTAAACGTTATTAAAATTGCCACATGGATCGACCTGTCCCGGTCGGAAGAACTCCTTGGGGCCGAAGCGCGGCAGCAGATCGCAGGCAGCCTGGACGAAGCTAACGGTTAGCAGGCCGCGGCCGATCCACAACTCTTCAATCGTCGCCACGCCGAGCGGCGCCCAATCTCGACACAAAGCCTGGCCGATGGCTGAGAGAAAGGTCACATCTGGGGCGTGTGTCATCTTCGCCAGGAGGTAGCCCGCAGCCACGAGGGGCGTGGCGATGCCCTGAGCGACAACCTCATGGTCTTCAATCTGGCGACTGATACAGACCGAGATGAGTTCGTCAATAGAGTAATCCATCTATTGAATCCAGGAGGTGAGCAGGTAATTTGAAAACTGTCCGGCGTTGCAGGCGCTAATGTAGTCCAGAATCGCTTCGCCGTCGATAGGATAGGCCGGGTAACAGGAAGTTGGCCATGCCCCTCTCGGCGCGTGCACGACGGCAGTGACCGCCAGGCCTGGCAGGTCAATCGGTCCCGGAAGTTCATCTTCAACGGTTTCCGCCGTCAAAATTAGGCGTTTTGCGACCATGGACAGCTCGAGATCGATGGTCGGATTGCCGCCCAATACGGCGTTGCCAGAGCGATCAGCGCGCAAGACGTGGATGACGGCGACGTCACAGTCGATGGCGGGAAATGCGGTCAATCGCTCGTCGGAATAAGGATCGCAGATTGTCATAACGTCCGGCCGCACGCGAAGCATGTCGGTGCCCTGCCAGGCCCGACTGGGCATGAATCCTACACCGGCCATCGTCGCCCGCAAACCACAGGCGATGCTCGCTTCACTTTCTTCAATGATTTCCAGGCGACCTTCGCGAACTGCCTGAGTGAACATTGGCGCCAGGCCAAATGTTTCCAGGCCGAAATAGCAGGTGCGGGATCGGCGAATCAGCCCCGCGCCGACAAGCAGATCAGAAGCGAAACCGCCGGTAAAGGCCAGTAATGTCAGATCTTGAGGAGGGTTATCACGGGTAATGAGGGCGTGCACAAACGCTACCGGGCGACGGTATATGGTCATGCCACCCAGCGCTAATGTATCGCCATCCTGAACGAGAAGGACGGCCTCATCCAGGGACTTCGTCTTGTCCATATGATTCCGGCGCGCGATCAATGCTCCCGGCGAACAACCTGATCGATCAGCCGGTCCATTTCGTCCCGCGCGGGCGATGGCGGTACGCGATATAGTGCTTTTCGCGCCCGCTGCGCCATTTCTTCAGCCTCAGCGCGCGCCACTTCGACGGCGCCAGACTCGCGCAGACGCCCCATCAACTCCTGCAGTGGATCCGCTTCGACCTCGGCGATGCCAGAGTGTACCTTGCGTCCGTTGTGCAGTGCAACAGCGCCCATACCTTGAGGCAGGTCGGCCCCAACGGGTTTGCCCATGGTCTCCGGATCGCCGACGATGTCAAGGACGTCGTCGACGATCTGAAAGGCCAATCCGAGGTTATGGGCATACTCGCTTAGATGCCCGGCGACTGCTTCATCTGCGCCGGCTACCAGGGAGCCCATTTCTGCTGCAGCCCGGAAGAGACTCGCGGTTTTGCGGGAGATGATCTTCTTGTAAGTCTCACGATCAATCTGGCCGGATTTCGCGGCGACGGCCTGCAAGGTCTCGCCCTCTACCAGCAAGACGGTCGCCTCAGCCATTATCGTGTTCATGCGCGCGCCATACGGCGCCATCATTTCATATACTTTGGTGAAAAGATAGTCGCCGGTGAGCAGGGCGAATGTGCGTCCCCATCGCGCGTGAACCGTAATCTTACCACGGCGCGTCAGGCTGTGATCGTTGATGTCGTCATGCACCAGGGTTGCGGTGTGGACAAGTTCGACGGCGGCGGCCATTGGCACCACCTCGTCCAGATCGTCGCCGCCGGCAGCCAGATAACTGAGGAACAGTAGCCGCGGGCGGAACCTTTTCCCACCAGAGCCGATAATGTGGTGGCTGGCTTCGTCCAAGACATCCACGTCCGTCTTAACCACGCGATGCAACTTTTCTTCAACAGCGTCGAGGCCATTCCTAATTAGATCCTTCACCATAATCCTGCCTCGTTCACAACTTTCAATTTTTTTTGAACACATTATAAACTTGTTCATATTATAGATTGTGCCCAACGTCCAGTCAAGGACTTTGTGAAATCAATCGCAATCGTTTCACCTCGCTAGACTTTATGCTATAGCAGTCGATGTTATAATCAATATGTTTCAATCGCAACATAGGAGAATCGGCACCTAACGTCCTCTTTTCAGGAACTAACCCCACAGGTCATAGACCGGTTTTGTCATTGGAAAATGCACACGACGCCATTGTCGTCCTTGATTATGGGTCCCAGTACTCACAATTGATCGTCCGCCGCGTGCGCGAGGCCAAAGTTTTTTGTGTTCTCTTGCCCTGGCACACCGCGCGTGAGCAGGTCTTGGCCCTGCAACCGTGTGGCTTTATTCTGAGCGGTGGTCCATGCAGTGTTTATGACGAACAGGCGCCGGATTTGCCGGCTTATGTGCCCAAAAGTGGATTGCCGGTGCTCGGCATTTGCTACGGGATGCAGCTTCTGGCGCATCGTTTCGGCGGGCGTGTTTCCGGGAGCCCACAACGAGAATACGGTCCCGCGACTTTGGAAATCGAGGCTATAGAAAATCCACTTTTTGATGGCTGGCAAGATGGCATTCTCCGCGCCTCGCCAAAAGACTATCGCCTTGATCCCCGCCAGGTCTGGATGAGCCACGGCGATAGGGTGGAGCGCTTACAGAAAAACTTCGTTTCCCTGGCGCACACATCTAGTTCAGCCTATGCGGCGGCAGCGGACGTCGGCCGAC
>JAICPS010000143.1 GCA_025929715.1 Anaerolineae bacterium
ATCTTCGAGCAATTCTACCGTGGTGAAGAGGCACGAAGTCGCTCGACCGGGGGCGCCGGCCTTGGTCTGGCAATTGCAAACGCCGTGGTCGAAGGACACCAGGGCGCCATATGGGCCGAGAACCGTTCATCCGGCGGCGCCAGGGTAACGTTTTATTTGCCCGAACAACAAGTCGGCTACATTTCCTCGCGGTAGGTCAATTTGTGGCGCTTTCGAGCGTCTAATACGGCACGGCGCAAGATCTCGTGAACTTCCTGCGGACCCTTTACGTTACGTAATACAGTCTCAGGATGGCTCCTGTCGTGACTGCGCAGATGAATGTCGCCAATATTGAGCAAGCGCTCACTGATGGATTGGCTCTGGTCGATGTCCTGAACACGCACGAGCTCAATATCTTCGCGATCTTTTGCCAGCATGCCCTCGAAGATCCGCACCCGTTCATTGGTGATGACGTAGCGCGTATTGAGTGACAAAAAAGGACGGCCTTCCCATAACACCTTCTCGCCGTCTTCCTCAACTACCTCCCGTCCCGCCGTCTGAACGATAGAATTCCCAATCTCCTCGTCCAGCTCCAAGAGGGCGGCGTCGGTGACGATGCCGATGAGGCTATCCAGCGCATTCTGATCGTATGTCTTCAGGTCTACGTCGCTCTGCGCCAATGCCTGCCAGGAGCGAGCTTTGATACGTGCGCGCGCTTCGTTGATATTCATGCTGTTCTCCATACTGACCTCCACTGAAAGATTTAACCTAATTTATACAGAATGCCGGTAGAATAGCAACGGTTTAGTTCGAACGGCTCGCCCATCATTCTGAGCGGCGTCTGCGGAGCGAAGAATCTAGCGACGTATCTTGTCAAGATCAGCGGGCGCCGCTACAATGGCTTGTCAGCCGTTTAGTTTTTCTTGTCCGAGGTAGAGAAGTATGCCAACCTATGTATACAGGTGCGAGCATTGTGGTCACATGTTCGAAGCTCGCCAGCGAATGACCGACAATCCATTAACTGAATGCCCAAATTGTGACGTAGGCGAGTTGCGCCGCGTGATTAATAGTGTGGGCATCGTTTTTAAGGGTAGCGGATTCTATGTCACCGACAGTCGCAACGGTAAGAACGGCAGAGCTTCTAGCAATGGCAGCGCTGGCGCGGGAAAACCTGACAAAGAAGCAGAGACTGCGAGCGATAGCAGCGCCGTCGAAACCAAGTCAACTGATCCGAAGCCGGACAAAGAAAAAAAGACGGCTAAGGACGACTAACACCAGACCCGGCAATATCGGACATGCCGTCGCGGTCCCGAGCCCATGATTCATTCATGGGCTTTTTTGTTGACATCAGATCTGGAATCCCGTGTTGGCTGAGATGACCTTAATGCTAAAGTCGTCGACCAGCTCGTCGAGCTTCTCGCGCAGCCGGTCCCATTCATCACTCTTGAGAATATAATTCATCTGATCTAAGGTCTGAGTAACGCCTGAGACCAGAATCTGCTCGCATTGACCGTAAACGGTATACCAGGCCTGTATTTCTACAAGACCGAGTTTATTGATCCGTGGAATGAATTCGTTCGCCACAAAATCGGAGTACTCCGCCTCATGTTCTGATCTAATATCCCAACGCATCAGTAATTTTGTTGCCATGTTGTTCCATCGTTGTGGCGTAGGGCTCACCGTTGAACCCGACGACCACGACTCTACAGGCGTTTCTATATTTTTGGCGCCAATAATACAACTTCGGTTTCTTCGGCAAGGTTGCTGGACGTGACACGCAAGATTGGTTCCTCCGTCGCGTCTGTTACACCCATCTCATTGAGGAAGCGGTCGACCCCGTCCAATTCTAATTCAAGTCCCGAGATACGGTAATGCATGGGTACGACAATGTTTGGTTCCAACATCGACACCAGCTCGGCAGCCTGCGCAGCATTCAGACTCTTACCGCCGCCGACTGGTACTAATAAGACGTGGATCTGCTCTAACGCCTCGATCTGCGTCTGGGTTGGAACCCGGGCCATATCACCCAGGTGGGCAACCGTGACGCCATCATAATCGAACATATAAAGGACGTTCTGAATCGAAGAGGCCTCCTGAGTGGTTGCTATTCCGGTAATAAATACGTTACCAATTTCATACTCGCCTGGGCCGGTGAGAGCATATTCATAACCGGATACCGCGCCAATATTGTTGTGACCGGCCGCATTGTGGCTAACCGTTACGACATCTGCCCGCATTCTTAACGGTGCAAGCCCAACGCCATTCCCGTATGGGTCTGTTATAATAGTTGCCAGGTTACGCTCTTTCAAGCGAAAGCAGCTCAGACCATGCCAGGTTAATTCCATACATTCTCCTTCTACAACAGGGCCATTATACCCGATAGCCGCACAACTGCATTATCACGAGTGAAGGTCTAAGGTGTGGAAAAGGATAGATCTCGGTGAGCAAAGAAGTGTCAGATTGGCAGTTGACCGAGCAGAATAGTGGACGGGTCGAAGCGGCGGCCACTGCCGGGGCGACTGCTGATCGATTGGGCTGGCGTCTAACGCTCGAGCCAAATGAGCGCGGATACAGCAACGCTCAGGTCGACGACTACAGCTTTCCAAATGGTCTGCGATTTCGCTGGACGCCGCCAACCTCATTTCAGTTGCGCGCCCGGTTTTCCGGAGAAGCCGATACGCTGGTTGGCACTGCCGGGTTTGGCTTCTGGAACGCCCCGTTCGGACCGGGAACCGGTTATCGCCTGCGCCTGCCTCGGGCAGCCTGGTTCTTCTATGCCGCGGAATCGTCAGATCTGCCCCTGGCGCCCTTAGACGTGCGGGGAAATGGATGGTTTGCCTCTACGATTGATGCCAGCGGCCCGGGCGCACTACTTTGGGCCCCGTTTGCCTTGCCCGTGCTCCTCCTGAATCAGGTGCGGGCGCTGCGGCGCCGGCTGTGGCCCATGCTACGGCGGGATCTGAAAATCAGTTTCGAGCATATCTCGCACGACATGGCTGCGTGGCATGACTACCGGCTTTCATGGCGTAGCAGCGGCACTAGCTTTCTTGTAGATGGCCAACCCATATTCCAGACGCGTGCGTCTCCTGGTGGCCCGCTGGGTTTCGTCTCCTGGATTGACAACCAGTACGTGGAGGCCACGCCGAGGGGCCGGGTGCGCTGGGGCACGAATGTCGTCGCGCGCAAGCAGTGGTTAGAAATTGCCAGCATCAAGTTTGACCCAGATGCGTAGACGCGGAATTCTAAACAGCCTAGAGTGAGTTGAGAAGGGCAAAGCTTCGTTAACATAAGCTATACGCGCCTCCTGTTGCTTTGACACTCACCCCGCGCCGTGTTATACTCCTCTCCTGCTCGTACGCCCTTCGCGAGCGAAGGGAGGGATGGCCGAGTGGACGAAGGCAACGGTCTTGAAAACCGTAGTGGGCGTAAGCTCACCGGGGGTTCGAATCCCTCTCCCTCCGCTTTAACAGCTGAATTATGAAATTGCTTGGGGAGGTGCCAGAGTGGACGATTGGGGCCGCCTGCTAAGCGGTTAACCGTGTAAAAGCGGTTCAAGGGTTCGAATCCCTTCCTCCCCGCTAACGCGCCCGGCTCCTCTCGGGCAAAGCGTAAAATAAGCGCCCTTAGCTCAGTGGATTAGAGCGTCTGACTACGAATCAGAAGGCCGGGAGTTCGAATCTCTCAGGGCGCATACTTAACGACCCCTCCGGGGGTCGTTTTTTTTAACACGGATTCTTGCTAAACGATTGTAACTATGGAAACTCCGGCTGGAAAAGAGTGCCGGTTCTACTACGAGAACTTTCACCGCGGGCGTTCTGAACAGGAATGCCGGCTCATCGATGCTAATCCGCGCTCGCCGCGATGGCGACCGCAGGATTGTTTTCACTGCCCGGTCCCCGAAATCTTGCAGGCCAACAGCAGCCCACACATGGTATTGGAAGGTACCGTTAAGAAAGGAATTCTTGGCATTGGCAGGCACGTTGAGGTGAAGGCGTTTTGCAGCCGTCACCTGATAGATGTACCAGAACCAAGGGTGGGATGTCGCCTGTGTGCGCAGGAACGACCGGGAATACAGCAGCTCTTTGAAGATGAAGATTGATCCAACCCGGAAGGAAGAACTAAGAGCGCATGCAAGAACCTCCACCCGTAGACACACTCATCGCAGAGGTTAAAACTTTCGGCGCAAACACCGAAGGCGTTCTAACGAGGCCCGGCGTCGACTGGAAAAGTTCTACGCGCGAGGGTGAGTGGTCGCTAACCGAGGTTGCCTGTCACTTGCGTGATGTAGAGCGCGAGGTTCACCAGCCCCGTTTCAAGACGCTCATTGCCGAAGACGGCGCTTTTATAGCAGGAGCGGTAGCCGATTCTTGGGTCGACGAACGCCACTACCGGGAGCAGGATGGTGCGGCCGCCCTCGCCGACTTCGTCGCGGCGCGTAAGGAAACGCTTGACCTTCTTGGAAGCATCGATGAACGGTTGTGGCAGAGACAGGGCCAACACGCCTTCTTCGGGCCCACCAGCATGCATGAGCTGCTCTATCTGATGGTACAGCATGATCAGGCGCACTGGGAGCAGATCAAGGAGCTACTGACGATGTAGGTCGATGGATTGGGCCTCATCGCAGATCCCGGCTCAGAGAACGCAGTTCCTCGCGAAGATCCAAAGTCAGCCGCTCGCTGTGCTCCTCCTCTAATAACACGTAATGGTGCTTCTTGTACGCCAGCTCGCTGCATTGGCGATAGAATTGCGTGGCGGCAAGATAGGCGCGTGGGCCGCGCCGAAAGAGAAGTTCGAGGCGATGGCCCAGGCGCCCGCGCAGCGAGCACGCCCTTGCGTACTGCTGTGCGGTGAGTGTTCCATGCACAACTTCCTCTCTTAGGTATTCGTCGATCCAGCGTCGCTCCTGCAGTAGAGCCCAGATTATGATAATCAGTACAAGGACCACACCACCCCAGTCTGTCAGGGGCAATACCAGGCAGAGGAGACCCCCGCTAGACGCGCCGAGATTGTGGATAGCGTGCAGAACCACAGCCCCGCACCATCCTGCTACCGGAGCTATATAGCGCACGAACTTGTCACGCGAAAACCGCGAAATTGCCAACCCGAGACCGGAGGCGCTGGTAAAAAGGGAGTGATTCAGCCCGAAGACAATGGTTCTAAGGAAAATGGTCACTCCCCAGGCGTCCGCGCCTTCTTCAGCAAATATTGCAATGAAATAAAAGAAGTTTTCGACCATGGCAAACCCCATTCCTACCATGGCGCCGTAGATGATGCCGTCCAGGACGCTGTCAATTTCGTGTCGCATGAAAAGGAAAATGGCCACAAGGGCCAGAGCTTTGACCGTTTCTTCAACGGGTGGAGCGATGATGATTGCTGCAGCCGTATCGATCGCGGCCGGGCCGCCAACGAGCTGGAGCGGGGCGCTGAGCAATAAACTGGCAATGATTGCCAGGATGACGCTGGGGACCGCACCCCAGATGAAGGTCGCGGTCAACAGCCAGCCTGGCTCCTTTTCATAGTGGTCGAACCAGTAAATGACGGTCGAATAAACCAGCGCAGGGATGGCAGCGGCGACGAGTGATAAGAGGAAGACATTTGCCGGGCTAAGCTGCATGACCTTTGCATTATACCCCAGGAAAATGCCGTATGCGTGTGGTGAATTCTGCAAAAAAAGACGTGCTATTTGTCATAGTTTGGGATATTCTCTAAGCAATGCCTGATAGACTATGAGAGGGGTCCTGAGGCGTGAATGATTGGCAGCAATCACTGGCGGGCGCTATCGAGCGTGTTGAAGTTCGTCTTGATCGCTTAAAACGTAGGCTCGGTACCGCGCTGGGCGAGTCCCCAGGCATTTTTATCGTGCCATACCGCAGTTATGGTGGCGGGGGTCGCCTGCTGGTACAAGGTCGCGTCCTTAGCAATACGCCGATCGGAAAGCCTGTTGACGGCGATAAGCTATGGCGAAACTTTTTCAACACCTACCGGCGGCTGGAAAGTGACGAGATCGCAGGCGCCTGTATCCGGGCGCGCTTTGGGGAAGTGACCGGGGATGCCGTGAGTGATGAAGAAGGTTTCTTCAGTTTTTGGTTGCAGGGCGTTGACGCTTCGCCGGCAGGGCATTGGTCTCATGTAAACTTACGACTTTGTGGACCCGGGGCAGTGAACGGCGACGGTGCAAAGGCGATCGCGGAAGTTCTCGTGCCTTCTGAACAGGCGCGGTTTGGCGTCATCAGCGATATTGACGACACCGTGATGCAATCGTATGCCACCGAACTGATACGCATGGCGAAACTGACTTTTCTCGGCAACGCGCACACGCGACTGCCGTTTCCTGGGGTTGCTGCATTTTACCGAGCTCTACAGTACGGCGCAGGAAAGGGTGCAACTGCCCCGAATCCCCTGTTCTACGTCTCCAGTAGTCCCTGGAATCTATATGATTTGTTGGTGGATTTCTTTGATCTTCGAGGGATCCCTGCCGGCCCAATGTTTTTGCGCAATTGGGGTATCAGCAGAAATGAACTCTTACCAACAAAACATAGCGGGCACAAGCTAGAAGCAATTGAAACGCTGTTTGAATTTTACGCGGGAATGCCGTTTATATTAATAGGCGACAGCGGCCAGCAAGACCCCGAGATTTATGCTGAAACTGTCCGCCGCCATTCGCAGAGGATTATGGCCGTGTATATCCGCGATGTGAGTCACGATGAAAGACGTGACAAGGCAGTACAGGAGCTGGCTAAAGAAGTTATCAGGGCCGGATCGACCCTCATTCTGGCAGAAGATACGCTGGTGATGGGCAGGCACGCGGCAGAGAATGGCTGGATTCGGCAAGATGCGATCGAACAAATCACGCGAGAAATTGAAGAAGATCTGTCTAGAACGAAATGAAACGAACGAATAAACAACAGGCGGACGCAGGCCTTATTATCTTGGCGCGCCATCCAAGGGTGGGAGCGGTCAGGTCCCGGCTGGCACATACGCTCGGCGAGAAAGTCGCAATGGAGTTCCATCGCCTGAGCGCGGAGCGGCTCTTCCTTGAATTGGAACGGCTCCCGTTTCCCGTACAGCGTTTTTTGTTCTATTCGGGAAGCGAAGATGAAGTTGCCCTGCGCAAATGGACGGGCAATAGTTTCGTGTACGAGCAGCAAAAAGGCGCCGACCGCGGCGAACGCCTTAGACATGCTTTTGGCGCAACTTTTGCCAGACGGGTACGGAAAGCCGTCATCGTCGGCACCGATGTCCCTGACCTCACCGCCGGCCTGATCGACGAAGCGCTGCACCTATTGGACACATATGACGTGGTGATCGGTCCTGACCACAATGGCGGCTACTATCTCCTCGGACTTAAGGCGGTTCACGACGACCTTTTTCACAACGTTCCCTGGGGTACTAGTCGCGTCTATGGTTACACCTTACGCGTGATCAAAGCCCTAGACCTGAGCCTGGCGTTTTTGCCTATGCTTATCGACGTGAATACAGAAGCCGACTTGCGGCGATGGATGGAAGCGAATCGGCGCAGCCGGCGCGGCCATCTCGAAGACTATCTCCAGGAAGCTTTAACGTTCTGACGTCGTCTCTACGCCGGCATCCTGCAAGAACTGCTCCACCAGCTCGATACTCTCCCACACTTCAGCAGGCACATCCTCTGTTCCTCCAACCGTTTCAACGCGCTGCTCCTGCCCATCGCTACGAACTGTCAAGACGTAGTTGAAGCGGTCACAGCAGCTGTTTTTCGGTACGTAGTTGCCGTCCAGGTCGAAGAAATCTAGCTCCTGAAGAGAGTCCAGAAGGGTTTGCACTGCAGCCGGATCCACGCTTGTTTCTTCAACAGTTGCATTTGCATTTCCCGGATCGTGGGTGATTTGCAGTGTGCCATCCCCGTAGAGTTGCCATTGCGTGGCGTCTCCCGCGAAACCGCCACTACGTTCGAATTCGATGACCGGTTGGCCATTGGTGGGTGCGGATGTGGCTTCTGGCGACGGACCGGCAGTGGCATTCTCCTCCGGCGTCGCCGAGGAGGTGGGGCTGGGGACAAAAGTAGCGGTTTCAGCGAGGGGTGTTTCCGTGAGGAATTCAGGTACGGTCGTCACCGTGGCGGTAGCCAACTCGTCTGCCGGTACTTCTGGTTCGGAACCACCCTGCGCGCAGGCCGCCAGCACGATTATGAGGATCAGGAGACCAATTTTCGAATTTCTATTGCCAAGCATATACAGTACTCCTTCTTGTTATCCAGCGAATACGGCTCCTACAACGCGAACTCCTTCTATGAGCTATTTAGTAGACGTTTGCGGCGACACGAAAGTTCCGCAATCTCAAAGTATGAGCATCGCATCGCCGAAAGAGTAGAAGCGGTACTCTCCTTGGATTGCTTTCTCATATGCGTCTAGAATTCTCTCGCGGGAAGCGAATGCAGAAACGAGCATTAATAGCGACGATTGGGGTACGTGAAAATTGGTGATGAGCGCATCGACCGCGCGATAGCGATAGCCGGGGTAAATGAACAGATCTGTGCGCCCGGAAAATGCCGCTACGGGCTTCCACGGACAGATGTCACTTGTTTCGCCGGCAAGGTCACGAGCGCTGATATCCCGCAGCGGACCAGCAATTCCGGCCGAGCGCAACGCAGCCGTCTCCAGCACGCGCGTAGTCGTCGTTCCAATGGCGACGATGCGACCCCCTGCCAGTTTTGATTCATTAATACGCCGCGCGGATTCGGCAGACAGCGACGCCGTCTCGCTATGAATAGCGTGCTCGGATACCTTGGCGGCAGTTACCGGCTTAAAGGTGTCCAGCCCCACGTGCAGCGTGCACGTTTCAAACAAGACCCCTTTTTCGCGTAGCGAAAGAAGTAGCTCCGGCGTAAAATGGAGGCCAGCTGTGGGAGCTGCGGCCGAACCGGTCGGTCGTGAATAAACAGTCTGGTACCTCTCCGGATCGTGCAGATCTTCATGTATGTACGGCGGCAGCGGGGTGTGCCCGAGACGATCTAAGAACTCGTCGAGATCGTGACTGAATATCACCTCCCGTTCAGCGCCTTCGAGTTCGGCGCTAATGACAGCTTGCACGGTCTGCGGGCTACCCCCGTCGTTTTCGTGTAGCCAAATCGTCGTGCCTTCCATCAGACGACGTCCGCCTGCGAGCGCACGCCAACGTCGTGCATCAAGCCGCTCAAGGAGCAACAGTTCGACCCTGCCGCCGGTGTCCTGTTTTTGCCCATAAATGCGCGCCGGGTAAACACGGCTGTTATTGGCGACGAGAATGTCGCCGGGATCCAGGAAGTCACCAATCTCGCGGAAGATGCGATGTTCGATTTGCCCAGTCTCACGCTGCAAAACCATCAGCCGGCTGGCGTCACGGGGTTCCAGCGGCTGCTGGGCAATTCGTTCCGGTGGCAGGTAATAATCAAAGAGGGAAGTTTTCATGACGCCACGATGAGATTAGGAAAATCCTGTGCACTGTGCATCTGCGTCCTATTGTCTGAATTATCTGCGAAAGATGCGGATGACGATATTGAGGATAATCGTGCCCAGAATACTGATCAGGAGCATCGTTGCTAGGGGAAAATAGATGCGAAAGTTTC
>JAICPS010000127.1 GCA_025929715.1 Anaerolineae bacterium
AGCGTGGGGGGACCTGTTGGAAGACGTGCGGCTTCAAGAGGGCCACAAAGGGCAGGTTGCGGTATTGTTCGCGGTAGTCAAGCCCGTAACCAACGACAAAGCGGTCGGGCAGGTCGAAGCCTTTGTATTTAAGGGGGATGTCGATGAGGCGACGCTGGGGCCTATTAAAGAGGGTGCATACCTCAAGGCTGGCAGGCTGCCGCTCGCGCAGGCTGCGCAGGAGGTAGTTGAGGGTGAGGCCGGTGTCGACGACGTCCTCGACAAAAAGAACGTGCCGGCCTTCCAGCGGAGTTTCCAGGTCTTTTTCAAAGCGCACCAGCCCCCGGGCGCGCGCCTCTAGGGAGTAGTTGGAGATGGCCATGAAGTCTACTTCGAGGGGAATGGTGATCGCGCGCAGCAGGTCGGACATGAAAAAGAGAACGCCTTTGAGGACGCCAACCAGCAACGGATTACGGCCCGCATAATCCTCGGAAACGGCCTGTCCAATCTGCCAAACCTGCTCCTCGATTTCCGCGTGCGAGAGGATGATTTTGCCGATGTTAGGAGCCATTTCCTCGTATGCGCTTAAGGGGTGAACCTTCACCGGCGCCTCCCTTGCGCATCCGTACCGCGAATTTTGGCCGCTTCCTCGTCCAGACCGTATTTGACGAGCAGGCGGTGGATAGCAGCCCGCTTGTAGAGCTTAACTTTCACGTCCGGGTATAGCTCCTGCATCAGACGCATCTTGCGGTTTTTGTGGGTTGACAGGCTGGGCCGCAGCGTGGTGAGCTCGACGTAGGTATCCTCTCCTGGCAGGTAAAAGTCTGGTGAGAAGGCGAGGGTGACGTTGCCCGCATCGTCCCTTTCCAGCGGAAAGGTGCGCGGTTCGTAATGCCAATCGATGCCGTAATAGTCGAGAAGGTAGGCAAATTCGGCCTCGGCGGAGTGGGCAAATTGTGGGCGCGTTAGAGGCGGATCGTCATGCGCACTTAACATGGGGATATTTATTCCCTGCTCGCGCGCGAAGTCGATGGCTGGCTCGTAGCCGGCGTCGGCGTGGCGGACAACGCCCATGCCGGGGTCAGTGGTGAGGACGCGCTGGAGGCGGGCGGCGGCTTCCGGGGTGCCATCGGCGACGATAACCTGGCCGGCGTGCAGGCTGTAGCCGATGCCTACGCCGCCGCCGTGATGGTAGCTGACCCAGGTAGCGCCGCCCACGGCGTTGATCAGCGCGTTGAGGATGGGCCAGTCGGCGATGGCGTCGGAGCCGTCGCGCATCGCTTCGGTTTCGCGGTTGGGGCTGGCGACGGAGCCGGCGTCGAGATGGTCGCGGCCGATGACGATGGGCGCGCGCAGCTCGCCGGAGGCAACCATCTGGTTGAAGCGCAGGCCCGCGCGAGCGCGCTCGCCGTAACCCAGCCAGCAGATGCGCGCGGGCAGGCCCTGGAAATGGACCCGTTCCTGGGCCAGGGTGATCCAGCGGCGCAGATGCTCGTTCTCGGGGAAGAGCTCCAGGACCGCGCGGTCGGTGGCGTATATGTCTTGGGGGTCGCCGCTGAGGGCCACCCAGCGGAATGGGCCTTGTCCCTGGCAGAAGAGCGGGCGGATGTAGGCGGGGATGAAGCCGGGATAGCTGAAAGCATCTTCCAGGCCGGCGTCGAAGGCGCGCTGGCGCAGGTTGTTGCCGTAGTCAAAGACGATGGCTCCAAGTTGGTGCATCTTGACCATCGCCGCGCAGTGGCGGGCCATGGAGGCCATGGCGCGACGCTCGAATTCCTGCGGGTCATCCTCGCGCAGGCGGCGGGCTGCCTCGAAGTCGAGGTCGTGTGGGAAGTAGGCGCGCGGGTCGTGGGCCGGGGTCTGGTCGGTGACGACGTCGGGCAGCAGGTCGCGGCGCAGCAGTTCGGGCAGCACGTCGGCGGCGTTGGCGATGAGGCCGATGGAGCGCGGCTCACCGGCCTCGACGTAATGGCGCACGCGCTCGAGCGCGTCGTCGAGCTCTTCGGAGACCTCGTCTATGTAGCGGTGCTCGAGGCGGCGGCGGGCGCGCCACTCGTCAATTTCGATAAGCAGGCCGACGCCGCCGTTCATGGTGATGGCCAGCGGCTGGGCGCCGCCCATCTCGCCGAGGCCGGCGCTGAGCACCCATTTACCTTGCAGCGAAGGCCAGCCGGCCTGGCGCGCGGCGGCGGCGAAGGTTTCGTAGGTGCCCTGCAGAATGCCCTGGGTACCAATGTAGATCCAGCTGCCGGCGGTCATCTGCCCGTACATGATCAGCCCTTCGGCTTCCCAGCGGTCGAAGTTTTGCTGGGTGGCCCAGTGCGGCACGATGTTGGAGTTGGCGATGAGCACGCGGGGCGCGTCGGTGTGGGTGCGGAAGACGGCAACCGGCTTGCCGCTTTGCACGAGCAGGGTTTCGTCGTCTTCGAGGCGGCGCAGGCTCTCGAGAATGGCGTCGAACGCCTGCCAGTTGCGCGCGGCGCGGCCACGGCCGCCGTAGACGATCAGGTTGTCGGGGTCGCCGGCGACGTCGGGGTCGAGATTATTTTGCAGCATGCGGTAGGCGGCTTCCTGGAGCCAGCCTTTGCAGTGGAGTTGGGTCCCACGTGGGGCACGGATGGTTCTGAGCATGGGGAATGCTTCCTTGTCAGGGTAGGGGCAAATAGCCCGAGGACCCTATGTACAGATGCAGTTGACGGCATTATAGTATGGGGGTATTCTCTGTCAACATGTGCTATAATCGGCGGAACGGTTTAGTGGATGGAACGTTCTGGCATGTTAGCCACGGGGGCCCGCGGCGATGGTTCGCGCGGACGTAATGCGATTCTTTCGTGTCGATATTCAATTTTGTAATCAGTCTGTTGGGATGACACCATGAGCGGTGAGCTTATTCTCGTCGTCGACGACAGCCGGGAGATCGTCAAACATCTCACCGAGTATCTGCTGCCTAACCTGGGCTACGAGGCGGCAGCGGCGTATGACGGGCGCGACGGGATTGAGGTGGTGCGCGAGCGGGAGCCGGACCTGGTGATGCTCGATCTGAACCTGCCGGAGATGACGGGGCTGGACGTGCTGCAGATGCTGGCGCAAGAAGCCATTGAAGTTCCGGTGGTGCTGATGACGGGCTACGGCTCGGAGAAGGACGCCATCGAGGCTTTTCGCCTGGGCATCAAGGATTACCTGGTAAAGCCCTTTACGATTGACGAGGTCAGCGAAACGATCGAACGCGCGCTGCTGGAAACGCGCCTGCGGCACGACAAGCGGCGTCTTTTAGAGCGCCTGGGGCGGGCCGAGGCCGAAATGCGGCGCCAGATCAAAGAGATGCGCACGCTCTACGCCATGGGCAAGGCGATCACTTCTTCGCTACAGATGAACCAGGTGCTGGACCAGATCCTGCAATCGACCATTGACCTGACTACGGCCGAGCGCGCGACGCTGTGGCTGCCGGGGTCCGGGACGGCATCGGGGTCGGAGATGCTGCACCCTTATACCAAAGCGTTGTATCCCGACGACGTGCAGCTGCGCAGTCTGCCGGTTGCTACCAGCCAGGTCGGCCGCGTCTTTTCCAGCGGCGAACCGGCGCGTCAGGCGATGTTTGGCAGCGAGGGCATCAAGATTGAGACCGATTTCCTGGCTCGAGCCATTCTGTACGTGCCGCTGACGCTGCACGGGGCGGTGGTGGGCGTGCTGGGTGCGAGCAACCACGAGGCGCCGCGCGCTTTTAGCGAGCGCGACGAGCTGCTGCTGTCGGCGCTGAGCGATTTTGCCGCCATCGCGCTGCGCAACGCGCGCGCTTACCAGCAGTCTGAAGAGGCACTGGCGACGCACCTGGAGGAGCTGGAGACGGTGCTGCGCATCACGCGCACCATTACCTCTTCGTTGGAACTCTCTGAAGTGTCGCGACTGACCATCCAGGAAGTACACGCGAGCTGGGACATCGAAGCAACGTCTATCTGGCTGCTGGACGAACCGCGGCAAAACCTGCGCGTGCTGGTTAACGTGGGCACCTCGGCGGAGATTCTTTCGAGCTACCGGCTGGAGGTCGGCGACGGCATTGTGGGCCACGTGGTGGAAACGGGCGAACCGCTTTACAGCAATGACGTGCCTAACCACCCGCTGCACTTTCGCGAGATTGACGAACACACGGGCTTCATCACGCGCTCCATCGTCTGCGTGCCGCTGGTCTTTAACCAGGAGATTATCGGCGCCTTGCAACTGCTGAACAAGCTCGACGGCGATTTTACCGTCGAAGACGTGCAGTGGGCTTCCTCTATTGCCACAGCTGTGGCTATTGCCGTTTCCAACGCGCGGTTGTTTGCCGAGGCGGCGTCGCGGCAGCAGCTACTGGAGGCCACGTTGGAACATAACGGCAATCCTATCTTTATCATGGACATGGAAGGATGCCTGTTGCTATCGAACCAGCAGGCGCGGGAGCGGTTTGGGCTTAGCGAAGCCGCGATCAGCATGCCGGCGGCGGACGTCGTGAGCCATCCCGAGCTGGCGGCGCTGTTGGGCCAACGCGTGGGCGAGCGGGCCGTGACGCAGCGGCGCGAGCTGGAAATGGACGACGGTTCCTGCTGGCTGTGCACGATGGCGCCGATCCCCGATTATGGCCACATCCTGGTGCTGCAAGATATTACGTACTTGAAGGAGCTGGATACGGCGAAGTCGAATTTCGTAGCGACGGTTTCGCATGACCTGCGCGCGCCGCTGAATTCGATCAGTGGCTTTGCCAGCGCGTTGGGCGACGTTGGCCCGCTGAACGAACGGCAGGCGGAGTTTGCGGTCCGCATCAGCGACTCCTCGGAGCGCATGATGAACCTGGTAACCGCGTTGCTGGAGCTGGCGCGGGTTGATTCGCGCCTGGAGCAGGTGCGCAACACTTGCGATGTGCCACATATCATTCGCAGCGTGGTGACCGACCTGCAGGGCCAAGCGTTGAGCAGGAAGATTGAGCTGGCGCTGGACTTGCAAGAGGAAGCGGCGCCGGTGTATGGCGATCCCACCCAACTGCGCCAGGCGATCAGCAACCTGGTGGACAACGCCATTAAATATTCGGAAAGTGGGCAGACGGTGCGCATCGCGCTACGCAGCCGCGATGACAGCGTGCTGATCAGCGTCAACGACGAGGGGCGGGGCATTCCCAACAAGGACATTCCCCACATTTTTGAAAAGTTTTATCAGGTGAAGGCCGCTCCTGACCGTGGCGGCGCTGACCATGATGAAAACCAGCGCGAGGGCGCCGGGCTGGGCCTGACGCTGGTTCGCTCGATTGCCGAGGCGCACGGCGGCTGGGTGTGGGTGGAGAGCGAACAGGCCGGGGGCAGCACATTCACGCTTCAGTTACCTCTGGACCAGGGCGTCCCCGACAGCGGTCGCGACGCTTATGACGGGTCTTACAGCGATTCTTACAATGGGAGCAAAACGCAGTCAAATGCGTGACATTTGAAGGCGGGAGGCGTTATTATAAGCGCAACGTTGCAGGCAACCGCTTGACGCAATCCTCTCGACATCCTCGTGGCGCTTGCTGCAATGGCGACGGTCTAACCTTCATCCATCCACACAGCGTTAACTTCCGGGACCGTCGCAACAATCTATCGCTCTGGCGCGGCTGATTTAGGGGCGAGCCTGCGGGCAGAGCCGGCCCGCCAGGAGCGTAAACTGGCCGGACCTCGCAAGGTCCGGCCAGTTGTTTTTATAGGGTCCGTAGAGCTACAGGTCGATTTTCCTGATATAATTCCCGTCATGCCAGCAGTCAAACTGTTTCTGTTTGGTAATCCACGGCTGGAGCATGATGGGCAGCCGGTCACTGTTCGCCGCCGCAAGGGGGTCGCGCTTTTGGCTTACCTGGCGCTAGGGGGCAAGCTAGCGCAGGCCGGCCAGTCGCACAGCCGCGATGCGCTGGCGACGCTGTTTTGGCCGGAGCACGACCAGTCCAGCGCGCGGGGTAATCTGCGGCGCGAGCTGTCGCGGCTGCGCCAGGACGTAGGCGAGGCGTTCCTGGCAGTAGAACAGCAGCAGGTGGACGTGGACGGCGGCCTGTGGGTGGACGCGGTGCACTTTCGCAAGCTCATGGCGCAGGTCGAGGCGCACGATCACTTTCCACGGCGGCCGTGCCAGGAGTGCCTGGCGGCGCTGCAGGAAGCAGTCGCGCTGTACAGCGACGCTTTTATGGCCGGCTTCACGCTGCCGGACGCGCCGGGGTTCGACGAGTGGCAGTTTTACACCTCTGAAAGCCTGCTGCGCTGGCTGGGGAGCGCGCTGCAAATGTTGGTGGACTGGCACCGCGAGCGCAAAGAGTATGAACAGGCCGTGGGCTACGCCCGTCGCTGGCTGCTGCAGGAGCCCCTACACGAGGCTGCCCAGCGGCAGCTAATGGCGCTCTATGCCTACTCGGGCCGTCCGGCGGCGGCGATGCGCCAGTATGAAGAGTTTGAACGGCTGCTGGAAGCGGAGCTGGGCGCGCCGCCGGAAGAAGAAACGGTGGCACTCTACGGCGCCATCCAGACGCGCAACTTCCCCCCGGCGCGCAAAGACGACACGACCGGTGAGCTGTTGTCGCTGGCCATGGATCCGGCGCGGCGATATGTGATCCGGGAGCAGCTAACTTCGGGCGGGCAGGGCATGCTGTTTCGCGGGCTGGATAGGGTTACCGGGGAGAGGGTGATTATCAAACAGCTGCGCACGGATCAGCTGAACAATCCGGATTTCGTCACTCGCTTCGAGCGCGAAGGCGAGATGCTGCGCCGGCTAAACCACCCCAACATCGTGCGCGTGCTGGCCACGTTCGACTACAAGGAGCGTCACTGCCTGGTGATGGAGTACGTGCCTGGGGGCAGCCTCCAGGATCTGCTAAAGGAACAGGGCGCGCTGCCGGTGACGCGGGCGCTGGACGTCGCCGTGGAGCTGGCCGACGCGCTGGGCCGGGCCCATCACATCGGCATTGTGCACCGCGACGTGAAGCCGGCCAACGTACTGGTGGCCGAGGACGGTACGCCGCGCCTCACCGACTTTGGCCTGGCGCGCCTCCAGCGCCAGCGGCTGGACCTGACGCCGACGGGCACGCTGCTGGGCAGCCCCTACTATATGAGCCCGGAAGCGCTGCGCGGCGAGGAGCTGGACGAGCGCAGTGACATCTGGTCCTTTGGCGCTCTGCTGTTCGAGATGATCGCGGGCCGCCCGCCGTTTCAGGGCCAGCAGTTGGCGCAGATCATGATGGCTATTCTTAATGATCCGGTGCCTTCACTGGACGCTATCTATCCCGGCATCTCGCCGGGGCTGGCGGCGCTGGTACGGCGTATGCTGACCAAGGAGCGCGACGAGCGTATTTACAGCATGCGCCTGATCGCGGCGGGGCTGGAAGCGCTGCGTGAGGAGCGCCCCGTGCCAGACGTCGCCGAATTGTCGCCGGTGGAGGATGCAGCACGGCTGACCGAGGGTCAGCTACAGACGGCCACAAGAGTGGCCGGGGACGGCGAACAGCAAATTGGAGCGACGTCTCTGCCGGCGGAGTTTGCGAGCCAGACTGGCGACGTTTCTTTCGCCGCCAGTAGCTCCTTATTTGTGGGGCGAAAGACGGAGCTGGAGACGCTGATGGGTCAGCTGCAGCGGGCGCTAGCGGGGCGGCCGCAGGCAGCGTTCGTCACCGGCGAGGCTGGCGCGGGCAAGACGACGTTGATGCACTCGTTTGCGCGGCAGGCGCAGGAGGCGTATCCGGAGCTGATCGTCGCCGGAGGTGAAGGAAACGCTTTCACGGGCAGCGGCGATCCTTATCTGCCTTTCCGAGAAATTTTGCAGATGCTTACGGGTTCGACGACGACCGCGCCCAGCGCGTATGGATTGGACAGCCCTTATGACGCCCGGCGGCTGCAGCAGTTTGCGCCGCTGGCGACGCAGTCGTTGGTGGAAGTGGGACCGGACCTGGTGCAGACGTTCCTGTCGCCCGAGCGCTTACTGCAGCGGGTAGCTGCCGGCGGGCCGCCGGATTTGGCCGGGGCGCCGGATCCGGCGGGCGGCGAATGGCTGGGGCAACTGCAAACGCTGGTGGAAGGATCTACCTTGCAGCAGACGATGTCGGGCATCGTGCAGAGCGCGCTCTTTGAGCAGTACGCCCGACTCTTGCAGCGCCTGGCGCGCGAACGGCCCATCCTGCTTCTGCTGGACGACCTGCAGTGGGTGGACGAGGGCTCGGCCAGGCTGCTACTGTACCTGGGCCGGCGACTGCGCAGCGCACGCCTGCTGTTGGCGGGCGCCTACCGCGAGGGCGCGCTGGCCGAGGGCGGCCTCGCCGGCTGGCGCTCAGGCGGGGGTCCTGCCGGAGGCGGGGGGCATCCATTGAAGTGGGTGATAAACGACCTGCAGCGTGACCTGACCCCTGTGGTGGTGGATTTAAGCGGCGGCGAAGGTAGCGCCTTTGTGGAGGCGCTGATTGACTCGCAGCCCAACCGCCTGGAGCCCGATTTCCGCGAGACGCTGTTCCGGCTAACGCGGGGCAATCCATTGTTTACCATCGAGCTGCTGCGCGGGATGCAGGAGCGCGGCGACCTGGTGCTTGACGGGGAAGGGCGCTGGACGGTGGGCCCGGCCCTGGACTGGCATACGCTGCCGGCGCGCGTGGAAGGCGCCATCGGCGAGCGCGTGGGCCGGCTGGACCGCGAGCTGCAGGAGATCTTGCAGGTTGCCAGCGTGGAAGGAGAGGAGTTTACTGCGGAGGTCGTGGCGCAGGTGTTGGACCTGGACCGCCGCGAGGTGGTGCAGCAGCTCAGCCGGAAGCTGGACCGCCAATACCGCCTGGTGCGCTCTCTGGGCATCCGGCACAACGGCGTGGAGCGGCTCTCGCGCTATGGTTTTCGCCACAATCTGATCCAGCGCTACCTGTATAACAGCCTGGACGAGGTGGAGCGCGTCTACCAGCACGAGGCGGTGGGCCGCGCGCTAGCCGAGCTGTATGGGGACCAGACCGGCGCCATCGCCATGGAACTGGCGCTGCATTTTGAGCGGGCGGCAATGGCTCCGGAAGCGGTGGGCGCGCTGCAGCAGGCGGCGGAGCAGGCAATGCGGCGCGGCGCTTATAGCGAAGGGATCCGGCGGCTGGAGCGGTCGATGGAGCTGCTGGAGACGCTGCCCGATGGGCGGCTGCGCGCCGGGTTGGAGCTGGGCGTGCAGACGTTGCTTGCGCCGGCCATTGTGGAAACGCGAGGCATGTCCGACGCGGGAGCCGAGGGGGCTTATCTGCGGGCAATCCAGCTGGCAACGCGCGTGGACGACGCGCGGAAACTCAGTACTGTTCTCTTTGGGCTGGCTACATTACGCGAGTTTCAGGGGGAATACGCGGAGTCACAGGCGCTGCTTGAAAGACGCCTCCAACTGCCGGACACGGGTGAAGACGCGGCGCTGCACCTGGAATCGCGCGAGCTGCTGGCCTGCTCGACATTCCACCAGGGGCTTTTCGCCGATGCGCTGGCACACGCGGAGGAAGGGCTGGCCCTTTATGAGCCGGAGGCGCACGGGAAGTTGATCCCGCTGCACGGCCATAATTTGCAGCCGTCCTGCCACGCCTGGTCGTCGCACGCCTCCTGGTTTCTGGGCTACCCGGACCGCAGCCTGCGCTCGATGCAGCTGGCGCTGGACGCGGCGCGCCGACTGGAACACGAGTATAGCCTGGCGTCGATCCTGATACAGGCGGCCTTCTTGCACCAGTTCCGCCGCGATCCGGCCGCCACACACGAGGCGGCACAGGAGGCGCTGGATCTGGCGACGGAGCTCGGCTATCCCTATCGCGTGGCCGAGGCGCAGATCATGCTCGGTTGGGCGCGGGCAATGGCCGGGCAACTCCTTGCGCCGAGAGAGGGTCTGGCGCGGTTGGAGCAGGGGCTGGCCTCGGCGCGGGCGTTGGGCGTGCGTGTTGACATGCCTTATTTCCTGGGGCTGCACGCGGAGACGCTGGCAGCCGCGGGGCGTACCGGGGAGGCGCTGCAGGCGGTGCAGGAGGCGCTGGCGCCGG
>JAICPS010000409.1 GCA_025929715.1 Anaerolineae bacterium
AGGACGTCTCGAAGAGGTTATCGTAGCGCGTCAGCAGGCGCTGAAGAATCCTTGCCAATCCCTGCCGCTCGCCGTCGTCCACATCGGGAAGGCGCAGAACGTGTCGGCGCGGCAGCAGCAGAATCTCAAAGGGCCACACGGCCCAGTAGGGCACGAGGGCAAGCCAATGTTCGTTTTCTAGCACCAGGCGCTCCTGATGGTCCAATTCCGCTTGCGCATAGTCAACAAGAAGTAGACGATTGAATTCTTCACGATAGGCGCGCTGGCGAGTATCTTCCTTGAAGGGTTCGTTAGGTAAGGCGTCGAGGGCCCAGATCTGGCCGTGGGGGTGGGGATTGGAGCTGCCCATCATGGCGCCCTTGTTTTCGAAGACCTGCACCCAGCGATAGGTCTGGCCCAGCTCTGTGGTCTGCCGCGCCCACACGTCAATAACGCCTTTGATGTCGCTTAGGGGCATTTGGGGCAGTGTGAGGTCGTGGCGCGGTGAGAAGCAGATGACGCGGCAGGTCCCGCGCACGGCCTTGGCCTGGAGCAGTGGGGAGCCGCCGGCAAGCTCTGACGCCGGGTCGATGGGCGCGGTCTCAGGCAGGAGGGCGGCAAAGTCGTTGGTGAACACAAATGTATTTGCATAGTCAGGGTTGCGTGTGCCGGCGGCGCGCTCGTTGCCGGGGCAGAGGTAGCAGTGGGGATCGTAGGCAGGGCGCTCGTCGGGCGCCGTTTTTTCGACCTGTCCCTGCCAGGGCCGCTGCATGCGGTGGGGCGACACCTGCACCCACTCGCCGGTGAGTGGATTACGGCGGCGGTGTGGGTGGGCGGTGGGGTTGAATTGGGGCATCTTGGCTCCTTAGAAGTCCCGTTCGTAGTAGGTGCTTTAGCGCCTACTACGAACGATTTGGGTCTTGCTGATGTAGTTTTTATAACGCTCGACCAGGGCGGTAGGATGGCGCTGGAGGATGCCATCCTGGTCGAAAACGGAATCCCACAGACCCAGGTGCAGAAGATAGTGCTCGAGCGGTTCCGTGCCGGTGCGGTAGGCCCAGTCGATCATGGTCAGCGCCGGAAACCAGGTGTAGCCGGTGACGGGGATGCCTTCACGGCGCGCGGATCGCACGGCGGCGATTGTTTCGTCCATCCACAGCGCGCGCCCCGCCACATCTCGCCGCGCGCTCGTCTCCGTGACCATCATCGGCAGCCCGTAGCGCTGCCAGGCGTGGCGCAGGACGGCGCCGATATGAAAGCCGTTCAGCTCGCCATGCCTGCGCACGTTGCCACTTTCGTCACGGCGCAGTTCGCCGCCAGACCATGGATAGAGGTTAACGCCGAGCACGTCCCTCGGCCCCAGAGGGTCGTCCATCTGGAAGGCATGGTCCTGAAACCAGGCGAGCTCCAATTCGGTCATGCCGTGCTCGCGTAGATAGGGCCACAGCAGATGCGCAGTGTCCACGCGCCCGCTCGCCAGGTCAAAGGCGAGGAAGGTGTGGGCCAGATGTCGTTCTACGTACTTATGCAGCGAATCGTCCTCGCTCCAGACCCAGCCTAGCGCTTCCACCTGGACAAACGTGGCAGCGTTCTGCGCGTCACGCACCGCTCGCGCCGTCTGAATCAAGCCACGCACCAGCGCCAGCAGCAGCTTCACGTAGCCGTCCTCCCCGTGCAGATAGGGCGGCCACAGGCCGTGACGCCCGCAATTTTCGGCATTGACCGTCGGTTCGTTGAGCGGCGTGTAGAGGTAGACAAGCTCGCTGTAGCGCTGGGCAAAGGCATTGGCATACTCGGCCACGCGCTGTGGATAACCGGCGTTGAGGAAGCTGTTTTCCAGCCAGAGGGGTGTGCCGTAGTGCATGAGGTCGAGGATGGGCTGGAGGCCCTTCTTGATCACCAGGTAGTCGAGTAATTCGTCGATCCAACCCCATTCAAAATGATCCGGCCGCGGGTTGACACGGTACCAGGGCACGCCCCAGCGAATGTGAGAGATGCCCAGATCGGCGACGCGATCCAGGTCCTCACGCCATAACTCGTAATGCTGGGTTAACTCGTACTCGTCAAGGGCGCGCAGGCCCGGCCGGGTGTGGGGAATGAACGTGTTTTCGATGCCCACAGCCCAATGGAAGGGATCATTTTGCTGCAAGGGCTTCTCCCAATGAAATCGCCGTCACCCGCACCAGGTCAAAGGCGACGGCAGCGCGTCGGCCGAAAAGCCCGACTCCCGCGGGTGCCGGGTCGATGGGACCGGCGGCGATGTCCTGGCCTTCCCAGGATACAGTAAGATTGCCCTTTTCCTTGCGAAAGCGAAATTGCTGGTAGATGTGGGCGTCGAAGCTGGGCGGCAGAGCGAAGCTTGACGCTGCGTTGCCATGTTGCCAGTTCAGGCGCCAGCCCTTCTCATACGCTGTGACGGTTAGCAGCGGGCCATTTCCGGCGGCGGTGAGCGCCGGCAGAAAGCCGTAACAGCCGCTGTTGTCGTGGCGTTCTTCGAGTCGCGCGTTGGCAGTCAGCTCGTAGGAGTCCAGGAGTGGCCCGCGGACGACGCTGCTTTCGTCGTTCCCGTCCACTTGGAAGGACAGTCTGCGCTCGGCGATGCGCCACTGTTCTTCGCTACCACGACCGCCGTCGCGCCAGCCGCGCGTCGGGCGGCCCGTTGGGCTGGCATGTTCCATAAACAAGTCCTGCCAGCCGGTTGTGATGGAAAAGCCAGAAAAGCGCCCCCTAGTGCCTTCGCTGCATAGCGCAATGTGTGCAACAGTCTCACTTAACGTCCCTCTCCAGACGATTTGCGTTTCGCCGAGTGTAACGCTGACCCACTCGTAGTCAACTTCAAGCCGCAGCAGGTGATAGGCCGTAAAATTGAAATCACTCGGAAGCGGGAAGCGGCGCTCGCGCTCGCCGTTTGGCGATTGCCAGGTGACGGCGCCAAACCCGGTCGTCGATCCTGCCCCCGGCTCTAGGCGAAATTTCAACAGTGCTTCCTTTTCTTCGCCACCCAGTGTCAGACCCCATCTGCCTGATCGCGATTCGCCTGCAACGCTCACTTCGGCGACGAAGGTGACCTCAGGCACTTTGTAGCGTATCTCGGCAGTGGGGGACACAGCGCGCGGTATGGCCGCACCATCGCGCACGATCCAGTCGCCACTATAGCTCTCCCAGGCAGGCTCCGGCGTCTCACGCTCCTCTTCCGGCAGAAAATCCGCGAAGTGTGGCTGCAAGGGCGCTGCCTGTGGCGTATGGCTAGGACCTAGCACGATCATGCGATCGCCCGCCCAATCGAGGGGGTCAATAGCCAGCAGGCGTCCGGCTGGCCCCTGGCCGGCTAGTGACCCGTGGCCAGCTGGCGGCTCCTGCCGTTCGCCATTCGCCCAGCGGTGATAGATACAATAGTTCTGACGGTTGTCGGGCCCGCGAACGACCGAGTTGTGACCCGGTCCGTGAACCCGCCCGGGTACCGTTCGCAGGATCGGTGGAACCTGCTCGCCGTCTGCGACCTGGAGCCATTCGCCGGCGATGTCTACGTCCTTTGTTATGGCATAGGCGACGCCATATGAAGGATTTTGCCAGTTACCGCCGCTGAATATCTGATAATAAGTCGCTTTATGCTTGAGCACGAAAGGCCCCTCGATCGTGTGCCAGCGCACGCCGCCTTTTTCCTCGCGCTGGGGGTCGTAGACCTGCCAGTCGTAGCGTGGAAGAGCGACAGGCTGCGGGCGGCCGGCGAGCGTGAAGGGGTCGAGCAGGCGGTCGCGCACGGTGCCTGTGCCGACGCGCGGATGGTCGTAGAAATCTGTGGCGTAAAATAGGTAGCGCCGGCCCCAGCCCGTCTGCGGGCCGTCGTTCCAGCCCGTCTGCGGGCCGTCGTCTGTGAACAGGTGCGGGTCGATGGCGAACGGCTCTGTGGTCAGCCGCCGCCCGCTGTCGAGGAAGGGGCCGGCGGGGCTGGCGGCGACGGCCACGCGGATGTGCATCGTCTCTTCGTTGCCCACGCTATAGTATAGGAAGAAGCGGCCGTTGTCGTAGGTGACTTCGGGCGCCCAGTAGCAGGGATAGTCGCCGGGCAGGGGGACCATCGCGCTGCCCACCGCCTGCCAACGCACGAGGTCGGGAGAGCGCAGGATGCCGAAGGCGTTTCCGTCCGCTTGCAGGCCCGTGCAGTAGGCCCAATATTGGCCGCGATATTTGAGCACGAAAGGATCGGGAAAGGTCTGGGAGTAAACGGGGTTAAGATAGGTTGCTGCAATTTCCTCTAAGAAAGGGCCCATGGGACGTTGGATGGTTCAGGGACGAGGGCTATCCTGCGGAAAGCTTTGGGGATCGGAGGTGGGGCCGTGGATGATGGGCTTGCCGTCCTCGAAGTTGACGGGGTCGATGCGAAGACTGCGAATGCCGCCGGGATAGCCGACGTCGGGCCCGCGCCAGGCGTGGTAGGCCAGCCACAGGTTGCCGTCAGTGTCGGTGAAGAAGGCTTCGCCGCCTGGCCCCATCACTTCAGGTGTGAAGGACAGGAT
>JAICPS010000288.1 GCA_025929715.1 Anaerolineae bacterium
GATGATCTGCACTTCGAGGTGCCCACCTTCGGAAGCCGTTCTCAAATGCACAATGTCACTCTGGGCCGCGAGAAATGATTTGAAACTGTCGAAGTCGTAGTTGTGTTCGTTAAACGCGGGGTTCAACCTTAGCATGGCATCCTTAACCTGGCCGCCGTTGACCCACTCCTCTTCGCGTGATTGCAGCGCCCTACGCAAAAGCTGGCGCGCCTCGCTGACGTCGAACGCTGCCTGTGGCGTTTCGCTGCGACCGTTGCTCTGGTCTGTTTCCGGCGACATCTTGGCGATGACGTCATAATAAATGAACTGGTCACAGGCGTTAATCAGATATTCGGCGCTGGCGCCGCTAACTCCCAGGCCCACGACAATCTTGCCATAACCACGCAGCCGGTGCACCAATTCTGTAAAGTCACCGTCACCCGACACCAGAAGGACATGGCTGATGTTGGCGTGCTCGCCCATCAACATTTCTAGGGCGTCGATCACAATGCGGATATCGGCCGCATTCTTGCCGCGCTTGGCCGGCACGTGGACGACTTCAAGCCCCAGTCCTAACAGCTCGCGCTGCCCGCTACTAAAGATTGACCAGTCTGCGTAGGCGCGGCGGATGACCACGCGGCCGAGATCGACTGCGGTTTCTAAGACAGTGGACCAGTCGACCTCTACGTTGCTGCCCATCTTTTCGCGACAGCTTAGTTCAATATTCTCGTAGTCGATAAAAATCGCTACCTGGCTATCATCCCCAATCATGCAATAACTTCTCCCTGCGTTTATTAGTTTTCGTCTGCGGCGTCGAAGATGACGTGACACAGACGTCGGTTACAGTCATATTAGCATTTTATGCCTTGTTCTTGTTTATAAGTGTACAATATTCGACTATCCCACACACATATTGAAGGGGAATACGGTTTTCCGGAGGATAACGGTTTTCCGGGGGAAACATAGATGAAAGAGCTGTCACAATTACTTGCAAACATTCCGCCGTCTGTAACATTGGCGGTCAATGACAAGGCAAAGTCGTTGCAGAGGGACGGTAAGGATGTCATTGCTCTGGCGGGCGGCGATCCAGACTTCGATACGCCGCCGCACATTGTCGAAGCGGCAGTGCAGGCCATCAAGAACGGGCGCACGCACTACCCAGCGCCTGCAAAAGGCCTGCCCGAAGCGCTGGAGGCCGTCGCCGATAAGATGGCGCGCGACAACGGTGTGTACGTCGACCCCAGGACAGATGTAGTTATCACGCCTGGTAGCAAATGGGCGCTGTATCTGGCCCTGGCGGCGATCGTCAACCCCGGAGATGAAGTGATTTATCTCGAACCGGTCTGGGTTTCTTATCCACCGCTGATCCGTATCGCGGGTGGCGCACCCGTTGCGGTAACGCTGCCAGAGGAAACCAACTTTACGGTGACCGAGGCGTTGTTGCGCGAAAAGGTGACCCCGCGCACCAAGGCGATCATGGTCAATTCTCCCTGCAACCCCTCAGGCAGGGTATTAAGCCAGGATGAAATCAATACTATCGTACGCGTGGCGATTGACGAAGACCTGTACGTCATTACGGATGAAGTCTACGAAAAGCTAGTCTTCGACGACCACAAGCACTACTCGCTTGCCGCGCAGCCGGAAATGGCGGAGCGAACCTTGACCACCAACGGCCTTTCGAAGGGTTACGCCATGACCGGTTGGCGACTGGGCTGGATCGTGGGACCGCCGGATCTTGTGAAACTCGCCGCGCGCATGCACAGCCAGACTGTCACGTCGGCTGCTACGTTCACGATGGTTGCAGCTGCCGCCGCGCTGAACGGGCCGCAGGACGTTGTGGAAGCGATGTGCTGCTCCTACCAGGAGCGCCGCGATTTCATGGTTAAGGCGCTGAACGAAATTGAAGGCATCGAGTGTCGCAATACGGATGGGGCGTTCTACCTGATGCCCCGCTTCACCAATACCGAAAAGAACAGTGTGGAGCTGGCAGACGCACTGCTGGAAGAAGCGATGATCGCCGCAACACCCGGCGCGGCCTTCGGCGCCAGCACCGAGCGACACCTGCGCTTCTCCATTGCCACCGCGATGAGCGAGCTGGAGCGGGCAGTGGAGAGGCTGGAGAGGGTTGTGGGGAGGTTGTAGGGAGAGGAGATTAGAGATTAAGGGATTGGAGACTGGAGAACTGGAGACTACAATTTAATCTCCAATCTCTGATCTCCAGCCGCTCCAACCCTTAATGCTGCAAGATTTGGCTCAGGAAGAGTTTTGTTCTCTCATGCTCCGGGTTGTTGAAAAAGTCATCGGGATTGTTGGCTTCTACAATTTCGCCGTAATCCATGAAGATGATGCGGTCGGCAACGCTGCGGGCGAAGCCCATCTCGTGGCTGACGACGAGCATCGTGTAGCCCTCTTCGGCCAGGTCGCGCATCACGTCGAGAACTTCCTTGATCATTTCGGGATCGAGGGCCGACGTGGGCTCGTCGAAAAGCAGGATCTTGGGTTCCATAGCAAGAGCCCGGGCAATCGCTACGCGCTGCTGCTGGCCGCCTGAAAGCTGTCCGGGATATTTGTTGGCCTGTTCGGGAATGCCCACGCGCTTGAGCCACTTTATTGCTATTTCGTTGGCTTTCTCGCCAGACCATTTGCGTACTTTTTTAGGCGCCAGGGTTACGTTTTCCAGCGCCGTGAGATGGGGAAAGAGGTTGAACTGCTGGAAGACCATTCCTACTTCGCGGCGAATTTCGGCAATGTTGCGCGTGTTGCGATTGAGAGGAATGCCGTCCACAATGATCTCACCCGCCTGATGCTCTTCAAGGCGGTTGATGGTGCGAATGAACGTGGACTTGCCGGATCCTGAGGGACCGATGATAACTATCACTTCTCCGGCGCTTACTTTCATGCTAACGCCGCGCAGGGCGTGAAAGTCCCCGTACCACTTGTGAACATCTGTACAGATGATGATGTTCTCGTCGTTCTGACCGTCGTTGCTCATGACCTTTGTAGGTGACCGGCACTTTGGAAGTGCCAGTAACCTCTAGACGAGCTAATGCTGTAGAATCTGTGACAGGAACAGCTTGGTGCGCTCTTCCTGTGGGTTCGTAAAGATCTGTTCAGGAGTGCCCGCTTCCACGATGACGCCTTCGTCAAAGAAAACGAGACGATCGGCGGCGGCACGGGCGAAACCCATCTCGTGCGTTACGACCAGCATGGTCATACCACTATCGGCCAACTCCTCCATCACGTCCAGGACTTCTTTGATCATCTCCGGATCCAGCGCGGAGGTTGGCTCGTCGAAAAGCATGATCTTGGGCTGCATGGCCAGCGCCCTCGCGATTGCAACGCGCTGCTGCTGCCCGCCGGAAAGCTGTGCGGGAAATTTGCGGGCTTGTTCGGGAATGCCCACCCTTTCTAGCAGTTGCATGGCGACCTTTTCGGCGCGCTGTTTGGGCCACCGGCGCACCCAGATGGGGCCGAGGGTGACGTTCTGCAACGCGGTGAGATGTGGAAAGAGATTGAACTGTTGGAAGACCATGCCCACCTCGCGGCGAATGGCCTCGATGTTACGGATATCGTGGGACAACTGGATACCGTCGACGATAATGTCGCCTTGCTGGTGTTCCTCCAGGCGATTGATGGTACGAATGAAGGTGGATTTGCCGGAGCCCGATGGACCAAAGATGATGACCACTTCGCCCACGTCCACCGTCAGGTCGATACCCTTGAGCGCGTGAAAATCGTCGTACCATTTGTGCACGCCATGGCAAACAATGATGTGTTCCGATGGATTAGCGCCGTTTGCTTGTGCCACGCATTCCTCCTTATCGCTTTCCGACTCCCAGCGCCCGCTCCAGGCGGCGGCTACTGTAAGACATGGCGTAGGTAAAAACCCAGAATAACAGAGCAACAAAGACATAGACTTCCATATGCGCCGTTATCCATTCGGGATTACCCTGAACAATTGACTTCCCAATGCCTAGAATTTCGTTGATGCCGACAATAATAAGCAACGTCGTATCCTTGAACAAGGAAATGAATTGTCCGACGATTGCCGGAATCACCAGCCGCAGCGCCTGCGGCAAAATGATCAGCAACGTGGTAAGAGGACCGTTGAGCCCAATGGCCCTGGCAGCGTCGTACTGGCCTTCGGGGATGGCCTGTAACCCGCCGCGGACGTTCTCGGCCATGTAGGCGGCGCTAAAGAGGGTGATGCCAATCATAGCGCGGACAACGCGGTCGATTCGAATCTGCTCTGGCAAGAAAAGGGGCAAAATTAAAGAGCCCATGAAGAGAATTGTAATCAGAGGTACGCCGCGGACCAATTCGATGAATAGGGTCGAGAACAGTTTGACGACCGGCAGATCGCTGCGGCGCCCAAGCGCCAACAACAGCCCAAGCGGAAAGCTGGCGACAATACCGACGGCGGCGACTAATAGATTGAGCATCAGCCCGCCCCATCGCGTCGTCTGCACCACGGGTATGGCGCTGCTGTCTTCAAATCCTCTGAGTAATACGATGATGATAATAAAGGAGATGATGCCCAAGCCCAGCACCCAGCGCGCCTTACCCAGCCGCGTCTGGCCCAGGGCAAAGCCGCCCATTACCACCACAATGTTCGCGGCCATGAAAAGGCGCGCGTTGAGGCTGATGGTCTCCAAACTAACGGGCAGGACGGCGATCAGCGCGTATCCAGCCATGAGCGCCAGGGCGAATGTGCGGGTCGGCCCACCCCACGTGCCCCAGCTGAGCCCGAAAGAAAATGAAACGAGCGCGAGGGATACGCCAACCCGCCACAGCTCGGACGCAGGATACTGGCCCACAAAGTAGAGAATCGGGGTGGTCAGGATCGGCGCCCAATTGGCCGCAAGCAACCAATTAATCAGCGCGGGTATGGAGGTCAACAGGAGCCATAGCGCCAGTATCGTCAATATCGCATTGTACCAGCTGTTAAACAGATTCTTACGCAGCCAGGCAACGGGTCGTAGCTGTTGAACTGGGCGCTCGATTTCTTGTGCCAGGCCGGTTGAACTCATCTCAGCGCTCCACGAAGCGTATCCGCCGGTTGTATAGGTTAAGAACAATTGAATAAGTCAGACTTATCGCTAAGTAGATGAGCATGATCAGCGCGAAAACCGAGACGGCGCGCCCCGCCTGATCCATTACCGTGCTGCCTATTGCGAACAAGTCCTCAAAGCCAATCGCAACGGCAAGACTTGAGTTTTTTGTCAGGTTCAGGTACTGGCTGATGAGTGGAGGGATGATGACGCGTAATGCCTGCGGAAAAATCACGAGACGCAGGGCCAGAAGGTTGCTCAGGCCGATTGAGTGCGCCGCGTCTACCTGGCCGCGAGACACGGCCTGGATACCGGCACGCACGATCTCGGCGATGAAAGACGCCGTATAAATGACGAGCCCCACGAGCAGCGCTGTAAACTGCGTGGTCAGCGTCGAACCACCTTGATAATTAAAATTGCCGAGGGTTGGCACATCGAGGGTGAGAGGATTTGCCGGCAGGGCCAACCAGGCGATTACAGGTAAAAGGAAAACAATGGCAAGACCCGTAAGCAGCGGGTAAGTTGGCCTGCCTGCCCGTAACTGATTTTGTGATAGAAGCCAATAGGCAATCGGGCCCGCAACAATGGCTATCCCGACAATTATGATCCACGGCGTAAACGCCGGCGTCGCCCGGAGGGCGGCGACATAAACGCCTCGTTGGTTCAGAACCAGGAAATCGCCAATCGTGATGCTTTCGTCTACGGATGGTAGGCGTTGGAAAACGGCGAAGAACCAGAAAAAAAGCTGCACAAGGAGCGGCACATTGCGGATTGTTTCCACATAGACGCTGGCAAGGTTGCGGACAAGCCAGTTGCTGGAAAGCCTCGCCAGCCCCACGATGATGCCCAGAATCGTCGCCAGAACGACGCCCAGAAGGGCGACACGAATGGTATTCAACATGCCTGCAAGCAGGGCCCGTGCGAAAGTATCAGAAGGGTCAAAGGCGATGGGCGCCCCGTCAATCGCAAATCCGGCTGACTGTGCTAACCACCCGAATCCGATACCCAGTCCCCGAGCCTCCATGGCCTCATAAGCATTAAGCAGTAAGAAGGCGAGGATCCCAAGGACGAGTGCAGCGGAGACAACCTGAGCCACCCACCGCATGACCCGAACGTCGCGCCAGAAAGGAGTTCCTTCTGTCGTGTGAACAGAAA
>JAICPS010000722.1 GCA_025929715.1 Anaerolineae bacterium
GACCCGCCCCCGCGGTACCCCGCCTACCCCCAACGCGATGTCCAATGACAAGGAACCGGTGGGAATTGCGTCGATCTGCATATATGCCGGGTCGCCCAGGCGCATGATCACACCCTCGCCAAACCTCTTGCGGAGGTTGACAAGGGTTGTGTTCAATGTTCGATCGCGATCACCCATGGCCCGTACGAATTCCCTTTCTCCCGCGTTAGCCTCAAGCGCTCGGCGACGTTCACACAGGGATTATGTAGTGTACAATAGCGTCATGGAAATAGCAAACCTGCGCGTAAGGATGCGGGCGGCAGAGGAGAGCGATCTGCCCCATATCGCCGCGCTGATGCATAACACACACTTTAACCACATCCACGTCGACTGGCGCTTGCCGCGACATTGGCTTGGGGGGGACGGTTTCGTCGTCGCAGAAACCACCTCTAAACACCACCTGGGAGACGGAGTCATGTTGGGATGCCTTGCCCTCGGCGCCGATCCGCCGCCGGGCGCGTGGGTCCGGATGGCAGCGGTGCGCGGGGAGCGCAACGCCGTTCCCCTGTTAAACGCAATGTTGAGGCGTGCAGCGGCGTACATCGCGGCGTGCGGGGCTGACGAAATCGGCTGGCTGCCACGCGGCCGTTGGCCGCAAGAGTGGATGGAAGCGTTGGGATTTGAGCGCGTAGACGAAGTGGTTACTTATGTCAAGGGTGAACTGGAAGTTCCAGCGACAATTCGGCATAATGCAGGTATCATCATCCGGGACGTGAGAGCGGCCGATATGCCCACTCTTGCGGCAATAGAACACGCTGCTTTTGAACCGTTGTGGCGACATAGCGTCGAAAGCCTTACGTTGGGCTGGCGCCACGCGCTCAGCTTTCACGTGGCCGAATTAGGCGGTCGCCTAGTCGGTTTCCAATATAGCTCGGACAGCGACGTTGAAAATGCGGGCCATCTCGTTCGCCTCACAGTCAGTCCAGATGTGCAGCGCTCCGGCGTGGGCAGCGCGCTGTTGATAGCTGCTCTGGAGAGCTACCGCTGGCACAACCTGAGCGAGGCTTCGCTAAATACACAACTTAGCAACGCGCCGTCCCGACGCCTTTATGAAAAGTTCGGTTACAGACCGGCCGGCTATCATTGGCCGGTCTGGTCAAGGCGCTTCACGTACGAGGAAGCCGCAATCTAAAGTCGATACATTTACGTTCTGAATCCTGGAAGGAGGTTTCTAATGGACCCGAATGCCAAAGCACTAAGTGACAAAGAATTGCAAGACGCGCTAAGCACCCTTGAGGGATGGCGCGTAGAAGAGGGGCAACTCAAACGGACGTTTAAGTTCAAGGATTTTGGCGAGGCGCTGGGCTGGATGGTGCGCGCCGGTCTGGAAGCCGAAAAGCTAGATCACCATCCAGACTGGTCGAACTCGTGGAACAAAGTGGAGGTCGCGCTCAAGACGCACAGCATCGACGCACTTAGCGAGCTGGACGTAAAGCTGGCGAAGCGCATGAGCGAACTGGCCGGCTAGAAGGTGAGGGAGGAACTATTTTGATCGATTTCACGCCGGTGCAGAACCGGCAAATGCGCATTCAGGAACTGGCCCGCGACGTAACTCGGGACAACTTGCGAGCGTTGACAAACGAAATGATTGACACCGTGCTCGCCTTAATCAGCGACTGCACCGACGCAGATGTGACCTTCATGCCGCTGGATCCGCTGGCGCACGACCGCTATGCGGCCACCACGGAAGAATTGCACGTCGCGTGGACCCTGGGCCACGTCATTGTCCACATCACCGCCTCGGCCGAGGAAAGCGCCTTTCTGGCAGCTGAGCTGGCGCGCGGCGTGCCATTCCACGGCCGTTCGCGCCAGGAAGTGCCGTGGGAAACGGTGACGACGATCGCCCAGTGCCGCGAACGTCTGGAAGAGAGCCGCCGCATGCGCCTCGGCAGCCTTGAAATGTGGCCCGAAACGCCGGACCTGGCGAACGTGTACTCCCCGTATAAAGGCGTCGGCCGCATCGGCGCCA
>JAICPS010000724.1 GCA_025929715.1 Anaerolineae bacterium
TGAAGCTGCTCACGGATCAAGACGTGTATGCAGTGACCGTCACTTTGCTTAGAGATAACAATCACGATGTCGCTACTGCATCGGAAAAGGGACTGAGTCAGGCAAGTGACATTGTTCTATTGCAGACGGCCGCCCACGATGGGCGCATTCTTGTCACTCGCGATCGAGATTTTGGCGCGCTTGTCGTCGCACAATCGACGCATGCTGGTGTGATTTACTTGCGGATACAGCCGAATACCGTGCGTGCTACGCACAACGAACTGCTGCGGGTTCTAAATCAATACGACGAAGTTAACTTGCAAAAGTCTCTTGTCGTCGTTGAACCGGGAAGGCACCGCATTCGCCGAATCACTTCATAGTTGTGCTGCGAACGATGCAGTAATATTAGGACGCAACCGCCGGCCTCAACGTTGTTGGCGGCGTTCGCGCACTGAGGAGCGCGCGGGCCGCTTCGATCAGCATCAGCGCGGCCAGCGAAATGAGCACAACACCGGCCCACGGCACCGGGTCCATCGGGGCCTGGAACCGGCCGCTCGTCGCGTCGATGAATTTCGGCCAGGTCATTTTCACAAGCGCCCACGTGCTCATTGTGTACATCAGGATGGTCGGCACGCCGGCCACCAGCCATACGAGCGGGTTACGTTTGGTTCGCCACAGCCATACTGTGACGCCCAGCAGCGTCAGCGCGGCGAGCAACTGATTGCTCGCGCCAAACAGTGTCCAAAACGTCTTCCATGCCGGGATCGGTTGGCCCTGGGCATTGAGCGTCGTGCGCGTGACGAAAAACAGCGGCACGCCGGCCGTCAGTGCGGTACCGGCCCAGCGGCCGACCCAATTGTGCAGGCCAGTCAGCTCCTGCACGATGTACCGCCCCAGGCGGGTACACACATCGAGCGTGTCGTAGACGAACGTCGTGAACGCCATCAATCCGAAGGCCAATGCGAACGTGGCCGGGATGCCAAGCACGCCCAAAAACTGGCTGATGCCATTGGCATAGACCACATTCGGATCGCGCGCGAGCACGGTCGAGCCGGCAGGCAATATCATCACGCACGCCAAAGCCAGCACGGCAACCATCCCTTCCAACAGCATCGCGCCGTAGGCAATCGGCCGAGCGTCCGTTTCCGTGCGAAGCTGCTTCGAAGTGGTGCCGGACGCGATGAGCGCATGAAAGCCGGAGCAAGCCCCGCAGGCGATCAGAATGAACAGGAACGGAAAGAACGTGGCCCCGCCCGGCCCGACCGCATCGAAGCCCTTGAACGCCTCATACTGAACGTCGAAACGGCCAAACAGAACGCCGATCACGCCGGCCACCAGGGCCGCATACAGAAAGAAGCCACCCAGATGACCGCGCGGCTGCAGCAACAGCCACACCGGCACCACGCCGGCAATGAGACAATACCCCAGCAGCAGCGCGCCCCAAATCTTCTGCGCCCGAATGTCGGCTTCGCCGAGTGTGAGCTCCGAATTGAATTGCTGCACGATGAGCCCCAGATCAAGGGGAATAAACTGCCCGATCCAGATCACCACGCCCACTAACGGCACAAAGACGAGCGTGGCCAAGCTGAGTGGAAGCCGCGTGTAGCGCAGCAAGAGCCCCATCGCTATCGGCAGAAGCAAATAGAGCAGCGACGACGTGGCGATCGCGCCGCCAGTGACGCCGCCCGTCTCGCTGATCGTCTCGGCAGTCGCTGCGCCGGCTGGCACGGCGGCTGGCCGTCCCATGCGATCCTCCGCGGCACCGCCGACCAACGCGGCCGCCGTGATATCCGTAAAGGCGACGATGATGTACACCAGCGCGATCCAAATGCAGATGAGAAACACCACCTACGACCGCTGGCTCATGTGATCGCGCACGACTTCGGCAATCGAGCGCGCCTTGTGCCGTATGGAGGCAGTCAGGGCCGCGATGTCGTGTACGCCGCCGATAAAGATCGAACCGATGAGAATCCACAGCAGCGCGGGGAGCCACCCGAACATAATGCCGGCCACAATTGGCCCGACA